>JBEIGR010000623.1:0-3427 GCA_040381795.1 Verrucomicrobiaceae bacterium
CGTGTTCAGGTCCGCGATGAGCTGCTCCAGCGTGGCATCGCTCACCACCTGGCCTTGGAAGTCCGGAAAATCCACGCGGATGAGCAGCAGCGTCTTCGGTCCCTCCGTCCAAGGGCTCGCCATGACTACCCCATCGAAGTCCGCGCCATCCATCGCCGGAGCAGCGGACTGCTCGCCGCTCTCCGCATCAATCATCGCCGCCACCGCTTGGCGTTCGTTCCGGTAACGAGTCATGCGCTGGTCATCCCAAGCGAGCACCACTACATCATCCACGCTGCTTTGTTTCGTATCGCCGATGAAATCATGACCGACCTCGATCTTCCCGCCATTCGCGGTCCATTCCGCCACCTCCACCGGCTCCAACACCCGCCCCGGCAAATCCGCGAGTGCTAGTTTCCCATCCAACGCCACACCATGGATCGCGATGTTGTCTCGTGTCGGCATCGCCCCACGTCTTCCAAAAGTGTGCGCATCCAGCACGCGTCCATCGCGCAACGTCGCTGTGCGAGTGATCTGGCAGCCGCCATCGCTTGAAGTCGTCGCCTGCACCAGCAGATCGCCCCGCGACTCGATTCGCTGCTCCAGCAACGCCACCACACCCGCCGGCAACCTCTTCCGCACCGATTCAGGCACCGCCAGATCCAGCGCCCGGCGTGGATTCTTGTCGATGAGGTCCAGCATCTCGCTCCGACGCTGCAAAGCCATCTCCACGCCCTGCTCCGCATCCGCGCCCGAGGCGGCAAAATGCTCCGTCCAGCGCCGAAACTCCTCAAAAGACGTTTCTGCCACCGGCTTCTGCCAAAACTGGTCCACACGCTCCGGCAGCCTCAAGTCCGAAATACCCGTCAGCGGCCTTTTGAGCCTGCCGGATGCTGCGGAAGCCAGACGGTCCTGAGCAGTTGCCTGCTCCCGCACGGGTGCAGCCATGGGCGGCTTCGGCGAAACCGCCACCTTCTTCATGACATCCCTCTGTGACGGAATCGGCGCTTCAGAATGCCATACCAGCAAACCAACAAGCAGGCATACAGCCAGCGCTGCGATGAGTGGAGTAAAACGCTTTATCATAGTGCTAAAAACCCATCGTGAGGCAAACCGCGCCATTTGACCCCTCACGAAAATACGGGAGGTGGGCAGGATCGTCGGGAGATGCTAGCCTAGAGGTCAAGATACTCATCGGTCCATCAGCCCGAACGTCCTCCGACTCACCCGTTTGTGAAAATCGTCACCCTGCTCGCAGCCAGCCTGCTCGCCCAGTCCACGGCTCCGTGGGCCGAGCATCTGGCGTTTTGGTCGCGGGCGGAGCTTGAACAAATGCGCCAGCGCATGGCGGCCATCGAGGCGGAGCTGAAAACACTGCCTGAGGCACGCATGGCACACACGTCCAGCCGTAGAGGCTTCCAAAGCAGCCGAGTGGATGATGACGAAGCCCTGTGGGTCGAGGTGGTGCTGCCGGAGAAGCCTTTGGTGGATGCGATAGCGCTCATCCCTGTGCCTGCGCTCAAGGACGATGGCCATGGCACTTCCTTTGGTTTCCCTTTGCGCTATCGGATGGAGGTCACAGACGCTGCGGGCCAATCCCAAATCATTCATGAGTCTGCGGCCGATGTTCCCACTCCTGATGGCTTTCCGGTGTTGGTGCAGATCAAGCCCATCCAAGCACAGCGAATCCGTGTCACGGCGACCAAGCCTTGGCAGAGAAGTGAGCTGCGAGTGTTCGCGCTGTCTGAGCTGATGGTCTTCTCTGGCACAAGGAACGTGGCGCTCGGGGCTGAGGTCGTGGCACCGCGAAGCCGCATCCAGCCGCCAGCCTGGAGCGTCGAGAACCTTACGGATCACATTACGCCACTTGATTTACCGTTGGCACCAGGAGTTCCACGCATCAAAGGCTTTCACAGTGCGCTGGCCGCCTCAGGACAGGATCAGAAGCAGGTCGGCATCATTTTGCCACAAACCGTAGAGCTGGATGAGATCACACTGGTGCCTATGCCTAGCCGGGAGCTGGCCACCTGGGGCACCTACGGGTTCCCGGAGCGCTTTCGTCTGGAAGTCTCTGCCAGCGAGGACTTCAGTGAGGCGAAGGTCATCGCCGACTTCAAGGACAGCAGCTTTACCACCCCAGGCATGAACCTGGTGAGCTTCCCCCTGCGGAAGCAGCCTGTGCGGGCCATTCGTCTGACGACCTATTCACTTTGGCAGCGCTCAGGTGACTTCCTGCTGGCGCTGTCGGAGATCATGGCCTTTGCCGGAGGTGAGAACGTCGCTCTGAAGGCCAAGGCCTTCGCCAGCGACCAGCTCGACGATCCTGCTTACAGCCTTGCCTCACTCACGGATGGCAAGGCCAACATTGGAACGCTGCTGCCATTGCCAGACTGGCTCATCCAGCTTCGGCATCGTCAATTCCTCCAGCGTGAGCTTGCCGACCTCAGCGCTCGATTCGCAGCCCTACGAGCCAACAGCCAGGACCAACTGGTGCAAGGCAGCATCGCCGCCGGCGTCTTGCTGATCGGCGGATTCATCTGGGGACTCATCCATCAGCGCCGCGTGCGCCGCCGGGATGCCGAGCGCCTCCGCGAGCGCCTCGCCCGTGATTTGCATGACGAAATCGGCTCCAATCTCGGCAGCATCGCACTCATCTCCGCCTACGCATCGCAGGATGATGCCACGCCGGAGAGCATGCGTGCCGACCTCGTCGAGGTCCAGACCATCGCCCGCGAGAGCGCCGACTCCATGCGCGACATGGTTCGACTCATCAGCCGCCGCAGTGATCGCGAGTCCGAGGAGTGGAGCGCCGTCGTGCAGGGGCTCGCCCTACGCCTGCTGCGTGGCATCGACTTGGACATCCAGCTCGACGCCGACAGCCCCAGCCTCGAGACCCGGCGTGAGCTGTATCTCTTCATCAAAGAAGTGCTCCACAACATCGCCGCGCACTCACGCGCCATGCACGTCCGACTCCACACCCGCCGAACTCGCGACCGAATGACCATCGAGATCAGCGATGACGGCATCGGCTTCGATCCCGCGGCCCCATCGACTGGTCACGGCCTTTCCAATCTGCGTGAACGCGCCGCCACGCTGCATGGCGAACTCCACATTCAAAGCGAGCCTGGCCACGGCACCCGCATCACCCTCACCCTGCCTGAATGAGCGACACCGATCCTATCCACGTCTGGTTCGTCGAAGATCACGACGCCTTCCGCCGCAGCCTCGAGCGCCTTTGCACGCCCCGGCGCGGTCTCGCTCCTCCGCGCTCCTTTGCCAATGCCGAAAGCATGCTCGCCGCACTCGCTCAGAGCACTGAAAAACCCCAGGTGCTGCTGCTCGATGTCGGTCTTCCAGGTCGCAGCGGCCTCGAAATCCTCGCCGACATCCACCAGCATGCGCCCGACTGCCGCGTCGTCATCCTCACCGTCTTTGAGGACGAGGCCAA
>JBEIGR010000624.1:0-3422 GCA_040381795.1 Verrucomicrobiaceae bacterium
CTTCCTCGAAAACGCGTCCGCCGAGCTTCACGACGCGGCCTTCACGCAAGCCCGCCGTGGCAAAAACGCCGAGCACTGGGGTCGCACGATCCGCACCGCCCGCTGGCGCTGCACCGAATGGGATGAAGGCCGCAACGGCATAGAACTCTACGACCACGACAGTGATCCGCACGAGTTCACCAACCTCGCGAAGGACCCGAAGCATGCCGAAATACTCAAAGAGCTGCGTGCAAAGCTCGCCGAGAAACTACCACCGATCGTGATGAATGCGCCTTGAGGCAGGCTCACTTCTTCTTTTTGCCCTTCTTGGGTTTCTCGGGTGCTGACTGCTCAAACTGGCGGTCGAGTTCAGCAGGGCGTGCGTCTTGGTATTGATCGAGGACGGCCTGGAGTTTGGCCCTCGCGGGCTGCTCACCGGTGAGCGGAGTTTTCTCCTTGGGATCGGCTTGGAGATCGTAGAGTTCGCCGGTGCGGTAGAGCTTGTGGTGATGGTCGAATGCCAGCTCTTTCACGCTGAGATCCTTCGACTGGCGCGGTGAATACCACATGTAGATGGCTTCGCGGGGCGTGCCGTTCTCGCCTTGGAGCTGCGGGAGAAAGCTGAGGCCATCCATGCCCTCGGGTGCGGTCACTCCGGCGGCGGCGCAGAGGGTGGGAAGGAAGTCGGCGCAGGTGATGAGATCGCGGTTCACGTGAGCCTGCTTCATCACGGCGGGCCAACTGACGATGAGCGGCACATGATGGCCGCTGTGCGTGGTGCTGCCTTTGCCACCGGGGAAGTCAGCGCCTTTGAAGCGGGAGATCGCGCCTTTGCCAGTGCCGTTGTCGCCGGTGAAAAGGAGCAGCGTGTTATCGCGAATGCCGAGTTCGCCGAGTTTCGCATCGAGGCGGCCGATGAGCTTGTCCATGTAGGTCACCATCTCGGCGAAGTGCTTCACATCGCGTTGTTTGGCCTCGCTGCTGATCTTGGGATTCCAGTCCGGGCTTTCGGGCGTGGGCTGGTAAGGATCGTGCGTGAGGATCATCGGGTAGTAGAGAAAGAAGGGCTTCGCTTGGTGCCGCGTGACGAAATCGAGCGCGAAGTCGTTCACGAGATCGGGGCCGTAGCTGCCCTCGGGGTATTGTTTTTCCTCGCCGTTGAGTTCGAGGCCGGGGTTGGCATAGCGTGGCGGGCGGCGTGTGTGCTGCCAGAGCAAGGCCTCATCGAAGCCAAAGTGATGCGGCGCATCTTTCTCGTGACCGAGCTGCCATTTGCCGCAGATGCCGGTGGCATAGCCCGCCTTCTTCATGAGGTGCCCGAAGGTCGTCTCCGTGCGCACGAGCGTGCCGAAGTTCAGGTAATTGCGCACGTTGTATTTGCCCGTCATGAGCTGCACGCGGGTGGGCGTGCAAAGCGGCTGCGAATGGCAGTGCTCAAAGCGCATGCCGGAGGCCGCGAGGCGGTCGAGATGCGGCGTCTGATACGACTCGCCGCCATTCGCGGTCACGCACTCGTAGCCGAAGTCGTCCGCCATGATCAAGATGACGTTCGGCTTGGCGGCGTATAGCGAAGGGCCGAGGGCGAAGAGGATGGAAAGCAACAGGCGGATCATGCGAGACCAGTGAACGCGAAAGATGGCGGGGGTTATCGCTGATCCTATGCTGAGAGAGATGACCCACATGGACTGCTGCAGCCTGCTGCCGCTTTCGGGAGGCCAGCCTGCTGGCCGCCACACTTCCATCCGATTCACGTCCGCATCTGCGGCTCCCGCCCCGGCGAGAGCCGCTCAGAATGGTCGAGCACGAGCAGACTTCGGCGGCAGCAGGGCTGCCTCAGAAAAGCGGCAGCAGGCTGCCGCAGTCCAGGTTACTTCTTCGCCTTCTTGCCCTTTCCTTTGCCTTTGGGCTGATCGGCGAGGGTTTGCTTGGCGAGGGCGGTGAAGGCATCGATCTGCTTTTGCCAGAGGTCGGCGAGTTCTTTGGCTTTCTCGGGCATTTTGGCGGAGAGGTCGTTTTGCTCGGCGCGGTCGGTTTTGAGGTCGTAGAGCGCCCAAGCATGGCCTTCGGCGGCGACGAGTTTCCAATCCCCGGCGCGGATGGCTTTGTTGCCCTCGTGCAGCCACCAGAGCGAGTCGCGGGTGATGGTTTCATCCTTGGCAAAGGCAGGCACGAGGCTCTTGCCGGGTGCTTCGGGGATCGCTTCACCCTGCCAAGCCTTCGGCTTCTCGATGTCGAGCAGATCGAGCACGGTGGGCACAAAGTCGATCACATGGGCGGGCGTGGTGCGCAGCTCGCCTTTCGCGGCGATGCCAGCGGGCCAGTGTACGACGAGCGGCGTGCTGATGCCACCTTCATGCACCCAGGTTTTGTGGCGGCGATGCGGCGTGTTCGCCGCGCTGGAGAAACCGGGGCCGAGGCAGAGGTAGGTGCCAGCACTGCCGGGAGGTGCGGCGGGATCGTGGCCGCCATTGCGCACCATGATCTCGGCGCTCGCGCCGTTGTCGGAGGCAAAGAAGATGATCGTGTTCTCAAAAGCGCCCATCGCTTTGAGCTGCGCGAGGATGCGGCCGATCTCCTGATCCATGCGGTCGATCATCGCGGCATGAATCGCCATCTTCGTGGCCTGGAAGCGGCGCTGCTCGTCGGTGAGCTCACTCCATGGCAGCGGGCGGTTCACCTCGCCGGGGCCGAGTTTTTCGATATCATCGGGAAAGGCATACGGCGGACCGACTTCACGTTCGAGTGCGGACAAGCTGGTCTTCGTGAGGCCCATCTCCTTTTGGCGGGCAAAGCGGGCCTCGCGCAGCTTGTTCCAGCCGTCGAGATACTTGTCCCGATACTTCGCGATGTCCTCCGGCAGAGCGTGAAGCGGGAAATGCGGTGCGATGAAGGGAATGTAATGGAAGAAGGGCTTCGCGGCATGGTTCGCCGCGTGATCCTGGAGGCACTCAATGGCGTGATCGGCCGTCGCGATGGTGGCGTAGTAGCCTTTTTCATCGGCGGGCACTTTCACGGGCACGTCGTCGATGGAATTGCCTTTGGCGGTGAAGAAGTTCCCCTGATTCTTCATGTCGAGCGAGCGGTCGAAGCCGCCATGGAGCACGGGGCCGTCGATGTGCCACTTGCCGCTGTGGTAGCTGCGATAGCCTGCGGGCTTCAAAAAGTGCGGCAGCAGAGGCGCCCACTTTTGACGCACGCCTTGCCCACCACCGCCGACCTCCGGCAGCGCATCGCGATGGATCTGCTGCGCATAGAAACCGCTCATCAAGGCACTCCGCGTGGGCCAGCAGCGGGCGGTGTTATAGAACTGCGTGAAGCGCAGGCCGTTCTTCGCGAGTGAATCGAGATGCGGCGTGGCGATCTCACTGCCGTAGCAGCCGAGGTCCGAGTAGCCGAGGTCATCGGCGAGGATGAAGACGATGTTCGGCTTCGCCGCGAAGAGC
>JBEIGR010000625.1:0-3421 GCA_040381795.1 Verrucomicrobiaceae bacterium
GACCGCGAGTTCGAGCGCTTCCTCGTCCGTATGTTCCTGGAGCGTCATCCCGACATCGTCGCGAAGTTCCTCGACTCCGAAGCCGCCGCGAAACTGCCCGTGGAGGCCCGCGTGCTCGCCTCGCTCGCGTTGGAGCCGAAGGCCAGCGCCTCGCGTGTCGCCAAACTGCTCCCGCAGCTCGACCGCGCCCCGAATGACGAAGAACTCCTCCGCCTCGCCCAGTTCCCCGCCGAGCCCGGCGTCGGCGAAGCCCTTCAAGCGCTTCTGACGAACGAAAAATCCCGCGCCGCCGTCGCCGAGAAGCTCGTCGCGCAACGCACCAAGCTCGATGCGAAGCAGATCGCGCCGCTGCTGACGGAAACAGCGAAACAGATGCTCAGGAGTGCGGACGCCCCCGTCCGCCAAGTGGCGCTAGGCCTCATCGGTGGCTTCCAGCTCACGGCGCTCGAAGCCGACTTGGTTGCCCTTTTGAAGGACACCAAAGACGGAAAGGACAAAAGCGACACACTCAAAGTGCTCCGCGACCTCCGCAGCGGCGAGGCCGATCTCTTCGCCTCCCTCGCCCAATCCGATCCCGACCCCCTCACGCGCGATGCCGCTCTCGAAGCCCTCGCCGCCTCACGCTCGCCGGATGCCGCCACGAAGCTCCTCGCGCTCTATCCTTCACTTCAGCCCGCGCAACGCCGCAGCGCCCTCAACGCCCTCTCCAGCAGCAAAGCCGGAGCCAAGACCATCGTCACCGCCTTGCTCGACAAAACCCTGCCACAGGCCGACCTCGACGGCCCCACCGTCGAACGCCTCGCCACCGTGCTCGGCGATGACCCCGCCATCACGAAACTCCAGCAGCAGCTCGGCGGCATCTTCCGCGAGGTCTTGCTGCTCGACGGCCAGGACACCGCGTGGGTCGATTCGAAGATCACGCTCGACGGTCCCTTCACCGTCGAGGCCTGGGTGCGGCTCGCCCCCGGCATCGGCAATGAAGACAGCCTGCTCGGTGTGAAGGGTGGCGTGGACATGAATTTCTTCGGCGGCAAATTCCGCGTCTATGCCGGCCGCGAGCTGCACGACGTCTGCGTGGCCACCAAACCCATGACGCCCGGCCTTTGGACCCACCTCGCCATCACCCGCGATGACAAGGGCATCCTCCGCATCTACCAAAACGGCGAACTCGACGCCGAAGGCACCCAGCCCGCGCCCGCCAAATGGGAAAACTGCAAGATCGGCTGGAGCGGCCCCAGCAAGGGCACCGAAGGGGTGATGACCGAGTTCCGCGTGCTCAAACGCGCCAAAACCGCCGCCGAAGTGCGCATCGGCTTTGATCGGTCCGATCGGCCCGATCCGATAGATTTGAAAAAACTCGGCAAAGGTGCCCGCATCGCCAAAACCATCGACACCCCGCCGCTGCTCACCGAGGAGCAGGCCAAGACCCTCGACACCAAATTCGCCAAATTCAACGCCCTCGCCCCCAAAGGCGATCCCCAGGCCGGAAAAGCCCTCAGCGCCCTATGCATGGCCTGCCATCAGATCGGCAGCGCCGGCGGCCAAATCGGCCCCAACCTCTCCGGTGCCGGCGCGATGGGTCTGGAGGCCGTTTTGCGCAACATCATCACCCCCAATGCCGCCATGGAGCCCGGCTACCGCATCTACCGCGTCGAGATGAAGAACGGCGACCTCATCGACGCCTTCTTCGTCAGCGAGGACAAAGACGCCACCGTCATTCGCCAGCCCGGAGCCCCAGATCGCCGCCTGAACAAGTCCGACATCCGCAGCACCAAATTCATCCGCCGCTCCCTCATGCCCGAAGGCCTGCTCGATGCTCTCCAGGACAAACAGGTGGCCGACTTGCTCGCGTATCTGATGACGTTGAAGGGTTAGCAGCCATCACGAACACGCAGCTTTTGATCTTCGACGATCCAGAGCTTCCCGAGCAGCTTTTCCTCGGTCATCAGCGGCAGCACTTTCAGCAGCAACGCTTGCACGGTGGCATTGTCTTGTCGGGGAGGACGAAGGACGATGATGCCCGGATACTCGGCGGGCGGGTAGTTTTGAATGTTGGAGAAATCCAAGTCGAGCGTGACCAGCACCCGGCCTTCGCTTTTGACCACCTCGGCGACATTCGCATCTGGAAAGCCGCTCATGTCTTGCTCGTCGATGCTCATCGCATCATGCCCATGCTGACGCAGCAACTCCGCCACGCTCACCGACAGATTCTCGTCAGTCTTGAACTTCATCTCAGGCCGCGAGGGGGAAGCACTCTTCACGCGCAAGCTGCGCTGCATACGAAACGGCGGCCTGCACATCCTCCAATTCCAGAGCTGGATAATGCTTCCTGAGATCATCCGGCGACATTCCTGCCGCCAGATTGTCCAGAACGACAGAGACCATCACCCGCGTGCCAGCGATGCAGGCGCGACCGTGGCAGACGGCCGGATCGGAAGAGATGCGCTTGTTCCAGTTCATGCTCCTAGTTTGATGGGAAACGACGGACTTGGCAAGTCCCGCTCCCTGCGATAAGCCCACTCATGTCATCAACCGCCCCCGAAGCCTCTCCCAAACCCGTCGTCCCGGCCGATTTGGAGATCAAAGACGCCCAGCTCATCTTCAACCATGTCTGGAAGCAGCTCGAAGCCGATTACGGTCGCGAAAACCTGCGCTTTCCGAAGGAGCTGATCCTGCTCGGCGGTGCGCCGGGCGCGGGCAAGGGCACGAATACGGACTTCATCCGTCAGGTGCGCGGCATTGATGCGCAGCCCATCGTCGTCAGCGCCTTGCTCGACACGCCGGAGGCTCGCGAAATCAAAGCCCGCGGCGGCATGGTGGGAGATCGCGAGGTCGTGGGCATCCTCATGCGCAAGCTGCTGGAACCCGAGCAGCAAAACGGTGCCATCCTCGATGGCTTCCCGCGCACCAAAGTGCAGGTCGAGTGCCTCAAGATGCTCTTCGACAAGATGGTGCGCCTGCGCCGCGACTTCCTCGACACACCGGACGCCGCGCACTTCAAGCAGCCCATCTTCCACATCATGGTGCTCTTTGTCGATGAAGCCGAAAGCATCGCGCGACAGCTCAAGCGCGGCCAGGAAGTGCTCGCCCACAACGCAGAAGTGCGCAGCTCCGGCCTCGGCGAGCTTTGGGAGGAACGCGCCACCGACTTCGACGCCGCGCTGGCGCGGAATCGCTACAAAGTCTTCAAAGAGAAGACCTATGATGCACTCGTCTCGCTGAAGGAGATCTTCCATTACCACTTCATCAACGCGCAGGTGCCGCTGGAGATGGTGCAGGAAAACATCGTCAAGGAGCTCGAATACCAGAGCTCCCTGGAGCTCGATCCGCGCACCTTTGACCTCCTGCGCAAGCTCCCGCTCGCCAGCGAGATCATCCGCCATGCGCGGCAGGACCTCGTGCGCCGCCTCGATGCCTACAA
>JBEIGR010000626.1:0-3410 GCA_040381795.1 Verrucomicrobiaceae bacterium
GTTCAGAGGCCGGTGTGTCGAAACTGCCTCCCAGCTCCAAACCGCCTTCACAGTCGATCCAAGGATCACCGTTTCGCAGGTTCAAAAACAGCTCGCGCGGCAGCCGGTTTTCGAGAGCCAAATCTCCTTCCTCGGGTTCGCATTCCCTGCCCTGGGACCAGCTATGGCAGGAGGCAGATCCCAGCCATATCCACGATCCAGTCTCCACTTCCGCCGCGACCATCCAGCTCTCCGGCGGCCATCTTTTTGTTCCAGTCGTCAGTTTCTTCAACCATGGCCGTGAATCCCAAGCTGGCCGGTTGAGCTTCGCTCGAACACGATCTGGTGAATCGTGGAAGCTTCCGATCGGAACCAAAGCAAGCCAACCATTGGCGGCTTGCAGCACCACATCGACTTGGATCGACTCGATATCGAGTCCCAAGGAACTCGCGAGTTGGTCGCCTGAGAGGAGTGAGTGCTGCGGAGGCATGAACGGCTGAATTGGGCAACAAAAAGCCCGGAGCGTCAAACTCCGGGCTTCGTGTGAATCGAGTTGGTCAGGTGTGAATCAGTTCGCGTCGAGGCAGACGCCTTCGGTGGTGCTGCGGGCGTAGATTTTGCCACCGGCGAGGACGGGGTAGCTCCAGACTTTGCCTTCGAGGACATCTTTGCGGGCGACTTCGCTGTATTTCTCGGGGTTGGCGGTGGCGACGACGACTTCGCCTTTGTCGCTGGTGGCGACGACTTTGTCGCCGACGAGGATGACCTGGCCGGGGCCGAAGCCGCCTTCCTTCCACATGTCCTTGCCGGTGCGGATGTCCACGCAGGCGAGGGGGCCAGCACCGTATTCCTTGAAGCTGAACATGCCGTAGAGGTAACCGTCCTTCACGACGGGCGTGCTCCAGTGGTTGAAGCACTCGTTTTCACGACGCCAGATCTGCTCGGCGGAGAGTTTGCTGCCTTTTTTGCTGAGCTTGAAGGCACCCGCGCCGACGCCGTAACCAGCGGAGCAATACACGATGTCTTCAAACACGACCGGGGAGGCGGCGGTGCTGACTTTGTAGGGGAACTCGGCACGCCAGAGCACATCGCCTTTCTTCGGCTCGACGCCGACGAGGCCAGTCTGGGTGAAGAAGATGGCCTGATGCACGCCGAGAATGTCGGCGAGGATCGGGGTGGCGTGGGTCATCTTGTCGTCCTCGCCCTTCCAGAGGACTTTGCCGGTGTTTTTGTTCAAACCGATGAGCGCCTGGCCTTTGCCGCCGCCGGCGAGCATGAGGATGTCGCCATCGATGAGCGGTGAGGCGGCGTTCTGCCACTTGATCATCTCGCCGCTGTTTTCCTTCATCACGTCGTGATCCCAGACGGCTTTGCCGGTGGCGGCGTCGAAGGCGAAGACGTGGAGGAGGCTGTCGATGACGTAAACTTTGTCGCCGTCGATCACGGGCGTGCTGCGGGAGCCGTCGCCGCCTTCGTTGCCTTTGGCTCCGGCGTTGCCGCCGCCGTCATACTTTGGGATGACGCTGAGGGGTTTGCTCCAGACTTCCTTGCCGCTGGCGGCGTCGAGGCAGGCGAGCATTTCGCCGGTGTTGCCATCGGTCTCGCCGGTGACGAGCGTGTAGGCCTTGCCGCCGGAGACGGCGAAGCTGCTGAAGCCGAGGTTCGTGGGCGATTTCCAGACTTGGTTGAGGCTCCATTTGGCGCCAGCGAGGGCGGGAATGGCTCCATTGCCCGCAGGGCCGCGGAACTTGGCCCAGTCGGTGGAATCAGCGGAGAAAGCGGCGGTGGCAAAAGCCAAGCCGAGCGCGGTGGTGAGGTGGGTGCGTGTCATGGGATGAATTGAGATTGAATGAACGAAGGGCAGAAGATCGACTTTGCAGCGGTTTGGCACTTCAAAAATCAGCAATCCTTGTTCTTCAATCCTCAATCGGTGACACGCAGCACTCTCGACGCGGCATGGATTGTCGATTGATGAGCAATCGATTGCAGATTGCTGAGGTTCCGGATCACTACACCGGACGACGCGAGCGAGGCTCGCGGGTGACGGTATCGCCGGAGCCAGCGCTGGTGACGAAAGGGCCGTCGGCCATCGGGGCGGTCTTGGTGAAGCCGACATCGGGCATGTCGCTGGGCTTGCCTTCGAGCGGGAAATCCTTCCGCAGAGGGAAGAAGGGATAGCCTTCCCACATGAGGATGCGGCGCAGGTCCGGGTGGCCGCTGAAGACAATGCCCATCATGTCGTAAACCTCACGCTCGTGCCAATTGGCGGTCGGCCAGATGTCGCTGACGGTGGGGACTTCCACCTCCTCGGCGACGGCGGCCCGCACGCGGAGGTGCTGGTGGTGACCGTAGCCATAAATCTCATACACCATCTCAAAACGCGGCTCCTTGCCCATGTAATCGAGGCTGGAGACGTCGACGAGGTAATCGAAGGCCAGCTCGTCGCGGCAGTACTTGAGCAGCGGTTTCACGCTTTCGAGCGTGACGATGAGCGTGTGCTCGCCGCGAAACTCCTTCGTTTCGAGCACGGCGGAGTCGAATTTTTGCTTCAAAGCTTCAACCATTTGGGCGGCGTTCATGGCAGGAAAAATCAGGCGGTGAGTTCAGCGATCAGCTCCTTCTTCTGCTCCACAAAAGAATGCTCGGTTTCGATTTTGCGCTGGAGGCGCATGAGGCCTTCGAGGAGCGCCTCGGGGCGGGGCGGGCAGCCGGAGATGTAAACATCCACCGGGATGATTTGATCCACACCCTGAAGCACGGCGTAGCTGCGATACATGCCGCCGCTGCTGGCGCAGGCACCCATGGCGATGCACCACTTCGGCTCGGGCATCTGGTCCCAGACGCGTTTCACGGCGAGGGCCATCTTGTAAGTCACAGTGCCGGCGACGATCATCACATCCGCCTGACGGGGGGAAAAGCGCATCACCTCCATGCCGAAGCGGCTCAAATCGTAGCGGCTGCACGCGGCGGCCATCATTTCGATGGCGCAGCAGGCGAGGCCCATCGGCATCGGCCACATGGAGTTGGCTCGCATCCAGTTGATGGCGGCATCGAGCTTGGTGAAAATGACATTGCCTTCGATCTTCGAATCGTAGGCGGCGAGCGTGTTTTCGGCAGGGGCTACCATGGGGGCGATGGCGGGGGTTTAGGGGGCGGCGAGGATTACGCTCCGCGCCGGAGGGCGGCAATCAGATTGTGAATCTTTTCACAAGGGGGGCTGGTGCTCACTCTCGGAGCAAGGCCAGGGCTTCGATGCTCGGATACTGCCCAGCAGCGGCAATGGCTTGGCGTTTCAGCAGTCGCGATCGAGCATTGAAGCCCAGAATTCGGCAGGTGACTTCCCCAGTTGCCGTCAGCGGCAGGATGCGGTGGCCTTGGAGGCGGAAGTGCTCCGTCCACTTGTCTCGGCGGGGATGGTAAAAAGGGATCAA
>JBEIGR010000627.1:0-3410 GCA_040381795.1 Verrucomicrobiaceae bacterium
GCCTCAAAAACCTCGCCAAGGACCCGCAGCATGCCGCGAAGAAGCAGGAACTACGCAGGAAACTCGACGCGATGCTCAAAGAAGAAAAAGACCCCCGCGAAACCGGCAACGCCGCCATCTTCGACACCTACCAATACCTCGGCAAACGCACCGGCAAAGGCTACGCCGAATGGGAAGCCCGGCAGAAAGGCCTCCTGCCGCCTGAAGAACCGAAGAAGGGCAAAAAGGGGGAGAAGTAGGCACTCTCACGAACCTCGGCGGAACCTCGGCGGAACCTTGAAGCTACCGCAGAGGCCGCAGAGGTCCGCAGAGTGAGGATGAGGCAGCATTTTTGTATGCGATGTTATCAATCTTCACTGGCGTGAAGTTCTTCCTCAGTCTCGCCCGACGAGTTGTCATAGAAGATAAAACCACGAGGGCAGCTTCCAAAAAGGTATCTCCAAAGTGTGATCTCGAACAACTTGGTGATCCTCACATATGGATCCGCTCCCACTTCTCTCGACTGTTCAATCATGGCTGCAACGCGTTCCTCGGAACTGAATTTTTGAAGCAGCGTCGTGCGAGCGGACGCCTCATCGCATGCGAAAGTTTTTCTACCACAATAGAATCCACTGATAGGCGGATCACCGTCGTCACACTCTATGCGAAACCGTTGTCCGTGAAATATGCACTGATAAAATGGCATGAACTAAAAGGTTATGTGTGATGATTCTTTGGTGATTGGACCTCATTCCTTTGCCGAACAATTATGAAGGCTAACAGGTCGTGCGGTTTGTATGCAGCTTCATTGCCAACGATTGGTTCGTAAAAATCTCGGGCGTTGCCCATAGCTTTTTACCCTCACGGGCCATTACCGGGCAACAAAAACATAGCTCGGCCTCCCTCAAAGACCTCTGCGGAACTCTGCGCCCTCTGCGGTGACTCTGAAACGAAGCCCGCCGCCCTCCACGACCGCGAAACTAATCCAGCCCCCGCGGGTTAAGCAGGCCTGAACAACATCCCGACTCCCCATGAGCATGCCGATTCCCTCCCGCCGCCGCTTTTTGAAGACCACCAGCAGTGGTTTTGGCTACATGGCCTTTGCCGCGCTGGCGCATGAGCAGGCGCTGCGGGCGGAAACCGTACCCGCCGGTCCGCTTTCGCCGAAGCAGCCGCACTTTGCCCCAAGGGCGAAGCATGTGATCTTCCTCTGCATGCAAGGCGCCCCCTCCCATGTCGATACCTTTGACTACAAGCCGAAGCTCATCGCCGACGCAGGCAAGCAGGCACCCTCCGCGGCGGGACGTTACGGCCAGGCGAAGCTGATGCCGCCCCAGTGGAAATTCTCCCAGCATGGCAAGAGCGGTCTGTGGATCTCCGACCTTTGGCCGAACGTGGCGAAACATGCGGACAACCTGTGCCTGCTCAACTCGATGGCCACGGACCTGCCTGCGCATCCGCAGGCCTTCACGCAGCTCCACACCGGCACAACGCAGTTTGTGCGGCCTTCGCTCGGCTCGTGGACGCTTTACGGCTTGGGCACGATGAATCAAAACCTGCCCGGCTTTGTCACGATCAATCCGCCCGGCAATGCCACCCGCACCTTTGGCAGCGCCTTCCTTCCGGCGATCTACCAGGGCACGAAGGTCGGCGGCTCCGGCATTCCAGGACTGCCCGCCGCCGCAGCACGTCGCTTCGGCGGCGGCAATGAGCAGGCCACGGTGGCGAACATCAAAAACAACCGCCTCACCACCGAGGCGCAGCGCACGCAGCTCGACCTCGTGCAGGCGCTGAACCAATCGAACATGCAGCAAAGCGGCGGCGTGAGTGCCGAGGTGGAAGGCGTGATCGAAAGCTACGAGCTGGCCTTCCGCATGCAGGCGGAGGTGCCGAAGGTGCTCGACCTCACCAAGGAAACCGAGGCCACCAAGTCCCTCTACGGCATCGGCGAGGACGACACGGACACCTTTGGCAAGCAGTGCCTCATGGCACGGAAGCTCGTGGAGGCCGGTGTGCGCTTCATCGAGCTCACCCACGGCAACTGGGACCAGCATTTCAACCTCAAAGCCACGCTGCAACGGAACTGCAACCAGGTCGATAAGCCCATTGCCGGTCTGCTGTCCGATCTGAAGGCCCGTGGCCTGCTGAAAGACACGCTGGTCATCTGGGGCGGAGAATTCGGTCGCACCCCGCACTCGCAGGGCGATGACGGTCGCGATCACAACAACAAGGGCTTTACCATGTGGATGGCCGGCGGCGGCGTGAAGGGCGGCATGAATTACGGCATGACCGATGACTACGGCTACGAGGCCGTGCTGAACAAAATGCACATCCACGACTGGCACGCCACCGTGCTCGCCTTGATGGGCCTCGATCACGAGCGCCTCACCTACCGCTACGCCGGCCGCGACTTCCGCCTGACGGATGTTTATGGCAGCGTGGCCAAGGAAATCATCACGTCGTGAACAACGAACACTCACTCAAGCATCCCCGGAGAGCCGTTGCGCCGCTTCCGAGGAGATGACTTGGACCACATCCCCAAGAAACATCTCCGCGAAGGGATCGTGGCGCAGGTTCTCATTCGGGGGCCAGAATTGACCGGCGCGGATGCGGCGCACGGCTTCGGAGGCGCAGGCGAGAGCGGCATCGAGGATGGCTGGAGACAAGTCCGCCCACTCGATCAAAGCGGTGTCCTGGATGCTCTTCGGCAGGACGAAGTAGGCGAGCGAATCAGGACGCAGGCCGCGATGCTGCATGGCGAGGGCGTAGAGCGGCAGTTGAAGGTCGAGCCACATCTGGCGGGTGCCATCGGGAGCGTTGAAGCACTTCCACTCATCGGCCTCGGTGATTCGTGTGCGGGCGGTGACCTTCTTCAAATGGGCTTCGAGAGGTGTGCGAGGCTTGTCGCCGGTTTTGAAGTCGATGAGACGGAGCTGGCCGGTGTGCTCGTGGCGCTCCACGCGGTCGATGCGGCCATGCAGAGCCACGCCGTCGAGCTGCAATGGCTGCTCCTTGCCGAGGTCGAACTCGGAAAACTGGATGCGCCAACCTTCGGCACGATGCTCGGCCTCCAGCACGGCAGCCTGGCGGAGGCGTTGCAGCACGCTTTCGAGCTGGAGGGACACGAGCGGCGCAGGACGTTTCCCATGCAATTCATGCACACGAGCCTCTGCGGCAGCGGTGAGGCAAGCGGCGATCTTTTTGGCATCGTCGCAAGCCGCGAGCGCGGCATCGCTGGCGAGCTGGTGGAACGCGTGATGGATCACATTGCCAAAGTCGAGCGCATCCAACTCACGCTTCGCCGGATCGACGGAGGTCATGCGGAGGTTTTGCTCCAAATGATAGCGGAAGGGACAGGCGAGGTAGGCCTTGAGCCTTGATGGCGAGATGTGCTCCAGCGGCCGCACCTCCAT
Organism: Verrucomicrobiaceae bacterium; assembly: GCA_040381795.1. Classification (GTDB taxonomy): domain Bacteria; phylum Verrucomicrobiota; class Verrucomicrobiia; order Verrucomicrobiales; family Verrucomicrobiaceae; genus Prosthecobacter. The sequence continues at coordinate 3,393 of JBEIGR010000627.1, forward strand.
GCGTGGCTCCAGCGACCA
>JBEIGR010000628.1:0-3407 GCA_040381795.1 Verrucomicrobiaceae bacterium
CATCTCACCGAGCGTTGGCGCGATCTCTTCGCGGCGAAGTATGAGGTGCTGCTTTACGATCTGACGAGCACCTACTTTGAAAGTGATCCGCCGGATGATCCCAAGGACAAACGCCGCTTCGGTTACAGCCGCGATAAACGCGGTGATTGTGTGCAAGTGGTCATCGCCCTGATCGTCACGCCTGAGGGCTTTCCTTTGGCCTACGAAGTGCTCGCCGGGAACACGACGGATAAGACCACACTCAAAGCACGGCTGAGGAAATGCGCCGCTGGGCTAACGCCACGAGCGGTGCTGGAGAAGTTCGCCGCCGTGCAAATGCTCGACGTGCATCTACCCACGACCGAATAGCGGGAGATCATCATGAGCCGCTATACCCAGCCGGAGAAAGACCTGCAACTGCTGCTCGACCAGATGAAACTCACCCTACCCGAGCAAGGCCCACCGAAAATCACCGCGCCGTCAGGGGGTAGCCCGAGCAAACCGAGCGCGTGAATTTGTCAGGCTTGTAGTGCAGACCTTTTGACCTCGATGTCGCAAAATCAAGGCTTCCAGCCTCAGCGGCTTGTCCAGTTCGCTAAGTCGGGCTAGAACTGCGAGAGACGCATCAGGGGGTGCCGCATCATTTATGCGCTGGAGGAAGGTTTGCTGCAGGTCGTCACGATCATTCACATGCGACAAGTCTTGAAGAAGCGTAGGTTGGGACGGCGCCTGTGAGTGTTCATTACCTCCCGGCATGAACTTCCTTCCGCATCGGCATTGGCTGGAATAAGGGACATGCTGAAGTATCGTGCCGTCATGAAACTCACCCCTCGCAAATCCAACGAACGTGGCCATGCCGACCACGGCTGGCTCGACAGCTACCACACCTTCTCCTTCGCCGATTACTATGATCCGGCGCACATGGGCTTCCGCTCACTGCGTGTGATCAATCAAGACATCATCACTCCCGGCGCGGGCTTTCCCACGCATCCGCACGCGGACATGGAGATCTTCAGTTACATCCTCTGGGGTGCGCTGGCTCACAAGGACAGCATGGGCAACGGCCGCACCCTGCTGCCCGGCCAAATCCAGCTCATGAGCGCTGGCAAAGGCGTCACGCACAGCGAATTCAATCCCTCGAAGACCGAGGGCGCTTCCCTTCTTCAAATCTGGATTCGACCGCGTCAGCGTGGCCTCACACCGAGCTATACCGAGTGGCATCCCGATCCGGCGAAGGAAAACGAGCCGAAAGTCCTCGTCATCTCGCCCGATGGCCGCGAAGGCAGCGCCACCATCCACCAAGACGCCGACATCTACCGCGTGCGCCTTCCGAAAGGCCAGAGCATCACCCACGACATCAAAACCGACCGCGGTGTGTGGTTCCAACTCATCAAAGGCACCGCCACCGCGCATGGCAGCACCTTGAATCCCGGCGATGCCTTCTCCACCGAAGAAACCGGCACGCTCACCCTCACTGCCAGCGAAGACGCCGAAGCTCTCCTCTTCGACCTCGCTTAATCCCACCATCACGCCACAGCTCCAACACTCCATCCTCATGAAACACGCACCCACCCTAGCTTCCGTCCTCCTCGGGCTCGCCTTCATCACCTTTGGTGCGAACTTCTTCCTGAACTTCATCCCGATGCCCGCCGATCCATCTCCACATCAAGCTCCACGCTGACCTGAAATCATAAATCAAAAATCGTAAATCATAAGTCCCCATGAAACTCCTCTCCCCACTCACCGTCGGCGCTTTCCAGCTCAAAAACCGCGTGCTCATGGCCCCGCTCACGCGTTGCCGGGCTGATGCCGATCACAATCCCACGCCGCTCATGGCGGAATACTACGCGCAGCGAGCTAGCGCCGGTTTGATCATCGCCGAGGCCACGATGGTCATGGAAGGCCATTCCTCCTTCTGGATGGAACCCGGCATCTACTCCGAGGCTCAAGTCCAAGGCTGGAAAGCCGTCACCGATGCGGTGCATGCCAAAGGCGGCCAAATTGTGCTCCAACTCTGGCACGGTGGACGTGCGTGCCATCCGCTGCTCAATGGCGGATCCCAACCCGTCGCTCCGAGCGCCATTCCGATCACCGGCGATGAAGTTCACACGCCCGAAGGCAAGAAACCCTACGTCACACCTCGCGAACTCCGAGACGACGAAATCCCCGGCATCGTCGCGGGTTTCAAAAAGGCTGCCGAAAATGCCAAAGCAGCCGGTTTTGACGGCGTCGAGGTCCACGGAGCCAATGGCTACCTGCTCGACGAATTCCTCCGCGACGGCGCCAACAAGCGCAGCGGCCCCTACGGCGGCCCCATCGAAAATCGCGCCCGTTTGATGCTCGAAGTGCTCGATGCCACCATCAGCGTCTGGGGCGCGGATCGCGTCGGATTGCGCATCTCGCCGCTGAACAGCTACAACAGCATGATCGATAGAGATCCTGTCGCCATCACCACCTACATCGCGCAGCAGTGCAGCACGCGCGGCATCGCTTACCTGCACATGATGCGTGCCGACTTCTTTCAGGCCCAGCAAGGCGATGTCATGACGCCTGCCCGCCAGCATTTCAGAGGCGTGCTCATAGGCAACATGGGCTACACCGCCGATGAAGCCGAACAAGCCATCAGCACAGGTCAGCTCGACGCCGTTGCCTTCGGTGTGCCCTTCCTCGCCAATCCCGATCTGCCCGCCCGCATCGCCGCGAAAGCCCCGCTCAATGCCCCGAACGCTGCATGGTTCTACTCGCCTGGCCCCGAAGGCTACACGGACTACCCCGCGATGCCGTGAGCACGCCCATCCATCCCGGCGTCCGCATCGGCCACGTTCACCTGAAGGTGGCCGATCTGGAGCGCTCGCTCGCCTTTTACTGCGGCGTGCTGGGCTTTCAGCTCACGCAGCGCTACGGACCCGGCTCGGCCTTCGTCTCCGCCGGTGGTTATCATCATCACATCGGCCTCAACACCTGGGAAAGTCTGGGCGGCAAAGCCCCGCCACCCGGCACCACCGGCCTCTATCACGTCGCGATCTTGTATCCGGATCGCAAAGCTCTCGCCGATGCCCTGCGACGCCTCATCGAGCATCAAATCCCCCTCGACGGTGCCTCCGACCACGGCGTCAGCGAAGCGCTCTACCTCCAAGACCCCGATGGCAACGGCCTCGAACTCTACGTGGACCACGATCCCGCCGAATGGCCCCGCGATGCGAAAGGCGAGCCCGAGATGACCACTGGTCCGCTCGATCTGGAGGCTTTGTTGGCCTTGGAGTGACCGGTCATTTGAGTTTTTTGACCGGCTAGCGATGGCGGAGAGGGAGGGATTCGAACCCTCGGTTGCCTTTCGACAACGTCTGATTTCGAGTCAGGTGCCTTCAACCACTCAGCCACCTCTCCTTCGAATCGCGAGCGGTGGCGAGACTAGCGCCCGGCTCAGG
>JBEIGR010000629.1:0-3399 GCA_040381795.1 Verrucomicrobiaceae bacterium
CACTCCCGTGCGACGAGGCCACAAACGAGGCAGGGCGGACCTTTCGGCCCGCCCTGCGAGATAAAGTTGAAGCGTGATCGAGCTGCTTACGCGGCCTTCACAGCGGCGACGATCTTTTGCGCGGCATCCGTGAGGTCGCTGGCGCTAGTGATGGCGAGGCCGCTGGCGGCGAGGGTGGCTTTACCAGCCTCGACGTTGTTGCCTTCGAGGCGGACGACGAGCGGGATGCCGAGGGAGACTTCCTGCGCGGCGGCAATGATGCCGGTGGCGATGATGTTGCAATCCATGATGCCGCCGAAGATGTTCACGAGAATGCCTTTCACGTTCGGATCACCGAGGATGATTTTGAAGGCTGCGGTGACCTGTTCTTTCGTGGCACCGCCACCCACATCGAGGAAGTTCGCCGGATCGCCACCGTGAAACTTGATGATGTCCATCGTGCTCATGGCAAGACCGGCACCGTTCACGAGGCAGGCGATGTTGCCATCGAGGCCGATGTAGTTGAGGCCGAACTCGCTGGCGGCGACTTCGCGAGGATCTTCCTCGGTGGTATCACGCATCGCGACGACGTCTTTCTGACGGTAGAGCGCGTTGTCGTCGAAATTGAATTTCGCATCGAGGGCGATGACCTGGTTGTCCGTGGTGATGGCGAGGGGATTGATCTCCACGAGGGAGCAATCACTCTTGAGGTAGAGATTCCACAAGGCAGTGAAGAGCTTCGTGGCCTGGTTGGCGAGAGGGCCGTGGAGGCCGAGGGAGGCGGCGATCTTGCGGCACTGGAAGCTCTGAAGGCCGAGGGCTGGATTGACGAACTCCTTGAAGATCTTTTCCGGCGTCTTTTCCGCCACTTCCTCGATATTCATGCCGCCTTCGGTGGAGGCGATGATGGCGTGGCTGCTGCTGCCGCGATCAAAGAGGATGGCAAAGTAGTATTCCTTGGTGATGTCCACCGCTTTGGCGATGAGCACTTTGCTGACCAGCTTGCCCTCGGGGCCAGTCTGGTGCGTGACGAGCGTCTGCCCGAGCATTTTGCCCGCGATGTCCTCTGCCTGCTCTGGGGTATCGACGACATGCACGCCGCCTTTGAAGCCGTTTTTGAAGGTGCCTTTACCGCGACCACCCGCGTGGACCTGCGCTTTCACGACGAGGCCAGGGCCGCCGATCTCACGGGCGGCTTTGCCTGCCTCTTCGGCCGTGCTGGCGACGATGCCTTTGGGGGTCGCGACGCCGAATTTTTCAAACAACTGCTTGGCCTGGTATTCGTGGATATTCATCTGGGGGGAGTGGGAAAGGAGCGGCGATAGTAGGAGCGGCCCCGGAAGCGTCAAGGCGCATTCCCGGGTCAATTGAAAGCTTGCCGGAAAGCCGCTTCGCAGTGGCGGAGAGGGTGGGATTCGAACCCACGGTGAGAATTACCCCACGCCAGTTTTCAAGACTGGAGCCATAAACCACTCGACCACCTCTCCTGGTGCCGCTGTGCGGAGCGGTGGAGGTTAGCCATCGGAGGAGAGTTGCAAAGAGGAAGTTTGCCCGCTGCGGCATGCTCGGCATCTTTTTCACCGCATGATCCATTCCACCGCCATTATTGACGAACGAGCTCAAATCGACCCCACCGCCGAGATCGGCCCCTACGCCATCATCGACGGGCCAGCTCGGATCGCCGCCGGAGTGAAGGTCATGGCGCATGCGCAGCTCGTGGGGAAGGTAACGATAGGCGCCGGAACGATCATCGGCCGGGCAGCGATCATCGGCGGCGAACCGCAGGACCTTGGTTTTGATCCGCTGGCGGAGAGTGAGGTCGTCCTGGGCAACGAAAACACCATCCGCGAGCATGTAACGATCCACCGCGGCAGCAAGCCGGGCGGCGTCACAATCATCGGGGATCGTAATTTCCTCATGGCGGGCAGCCATCTGGCCCACGACGTGGTTTTGGGGAATCACAACATCATCGCAAACGCGGCGCTGCTCGCCGGGCACATTCAGGTGGGGAACAATACCTTCATCGGTGGTGGAGCGGTGTTTCACCAGTTCATCCGCATCGGGGATTTTTGTGTGGTGCAGGGCAATGGCGGCTTTGGCAAAGACATCCCGCACTACTGCGCCGCCCAGCGCATCAACCGCCTCACAGGCCTGAATGTCATCGGCCTGCGCCGCAATGGCTTCACCTCCGAGGACCGGGCGGCGATCAAAGCACTCTTCCACACCCTGTTCTGCTCCGGGAGGAACCTTTCCGAGGCCGTGGCCGAAGCAGCGACACACGAATGGCCGGAGAAAGCCCGCCGCTTGCTCGAATTTGTGCAGGCACCTAGCAAAAAAGGCGTGTGCCCCGTGCGTCGGAAGCGGGAAGAGGATTGAAGACCTCGGCAATCATTCACTATTCTAATGGTTGGAATGGCGCGGGCAAAAAATCCGCCCTTTTGGTTGTCACCGAACCAGCGGTGGCCTAAGAAACGAGTTTGTGCCCGCGTGCCGCGGCCACGCACCCGATTTTTTCCCGAGCCTATGACCTTTTCGAGACTTTGCGCAGCCGTCACAGCCGGTCTTCTCGCCCTCGGCGGGTTGGCACATGCCCAGTCCCTCTTGGATAGCATGTCCGGCGATGTGAAAATCGATGGCCTGAACACCACCATGGACCCCGAGACTGGCCTAGCCAACGTCTCTGGTGATGTGCGGGTGGAATATCAGGACGTCCAAATCCGCTGCGCCCAGGCCAGCTACAACAACCTCACTGGGGACATCCACGCCACGGGTAATGTGCTCATCTGGCGTGCCGGCACCATCTACCGTGGTGACAGCATCGACTACAACGTGCTCACCGGAGAACTTTCCGGCAACAACGTCCGCTCCGGCATGCCAGCCAACCCGGGCACCTTCTTTTACAGCGCTAAAAAATTCCACACCGAGACCAAGCTGCTCGACATGGTGGAGGCCGAGGACGTCGAGTTCACCCTGCATGACATTGCGAACCCGAATTTTCACATCTCGGGCAAAAAGATGGAGATCGAGCCCGGCGAACGAGTGCGGATGCACGACATCAAATATTACGGAGGCCGCACGCCGTTGCTTTATTTGCCTTACTTGGCTCAAGGTTTGGAGCAGGAACAAGGCTTCCGCATCTCCCCTGGCTACAACAGCCGCTGGGGGGCCTTCCTTCTCAATCGACTGACGGTCTTTCACGGCAACCACACTGAGGCACGCTACCAGTTGGATCTGCGCAGCTTCCGCGGCATCGCGGGCGGTGTCGATTTCTACTCCATGCGTCACAATGCCAACCGGGGTAATTTCGGTCAGCTCAAGATCTACGGCATGAATGATAGCGGTGCGAACCGCAATACAGTTGGGACGGCGCGTGCCACCATCGACAAGACTCGTTACCGCCTGAATTTCCAACACCGCATC
>JBEIGR010000630.1:0-3398 GCA_040381795.1 Verrucomicrobiaceae bacterium
ACATGGATCGGCCGCCAGTAGAGCCCCACGATCTGGCTGATGGCCTCCTGCGCCACCGTATCGCCTCCGCGTGAGCGCATCAGCTGCGTCCAAGGTGTATGCGGAAGAAGGCCGGTGCGGGCGGTGGCGCGTTTTGGAGCGATTGAGGACATGCGGGGGCGGGAATGACGAATGAGGAGTGACGAATGTCGAATGGAAAGCCAAAGCCCGGCACTCGTGAGGAGCGCCGGGCGGTGGGATGGCTGCGGGCGAGTTACTTCAAATAGCTCGTCGTGCCGAAGACGAAGCCATTCACAGGCTTGAGAGCCACCGTGTCACCGCCAGGACCGCCGAGGATGATCGTATCGCCGCCGGGGCCGCCCAGGATGATGCCGAGGCCGTTCTCTCGGACGATCTCGTCAGGGTCGTCACTGCCACGGAGGTCATCGCTGCCGTCCATGCCGTCAAAACCAAGAATCACACCGCCCATCATGAGCCAGTCGATCTGGCCGCGAAGCGCATCTGCCTCCGGGCCGGCCGCATGGGCGGCGGCGAAGAACTCGGGATTCAGGAAGAGATCGCTGAGGCGGACGGTCTGGCCATCCGCGAGGACGCTGGCCAAGAACTGAGCGGCAGCAGGCACATTCGCCGCAGGCAAGGCCTTGGAGGACGCGGGGGCGGGAGCCTGCGTATTCCGATGCACCTGAGGAGGCAGCGGAGCGGGCAGAACAGTTGGCGCTGGCTTTTGGACGCTCAGGGGATCGGTGATGAACCCGGCGGAGGCGGTGGAGAGAGAGGCAAGGCCCATCGCGAGGGCGAGAAGGGTGGATTTCGTTTTCATGGGATGTGGATGATTAAGTTTGGAGTTTCGAGGGCTTCTCCAGCGGCATTGTGCCGCCAGAAGTTGCTTCTGGACGGGGATGCACGGCTTTCCGGCGGGCGTTACAGGCTCCGGGGATGTTTTTTTTGCGAGGCAGGTTAGGGGTGGGCGCTTGACCCTTGCTTGACCTTTCCTCTCATCACTGCTCTCGCTAGTTCCTGACCTTCACCCATGACTGCCCGCGACCTCCTCACCCTCACGAAATTCCGCCTCAGTGCGCTCGTGATCGTGACCACGTTTGTCGGCTTCTGGCTGCGAGCACCCCGTCCGCTGGACTTCTGGCTGCTGGCGCACACGATTTTTGGCAGCACGCTGGCCGCCTTTGGCGCCGCTGTTTTTAACCAGCTCATGGAGATCGAGCCAGACAGCCGCATGCAGCGCACGGCGGATCGTCCCCTGCCTTCGGGTCGCGTGAGTCCCTCGGCGGCGTTTGGGCTGGGCTGGTTTTTGAGTGCCTTGGCTCTCATCCATCTGGCAAATCGCGTGAATGTGGAAGCGGCAGCGCTCACGGCAGCCACGCTGGCGGTTTATCTCTTCATCTACACGCCGCTGAAGCGTCAAAACGCCATCAACACGCTCGTCGGCGCGGTTTCAGGCGCTTTGCCACCGCTCATCGGCTGGGCGGGCGCGGCCGGGCCAGCCACCAGCATCACGCCTTATTTCCGCTGGCAGCTCATGCTGGAGCCGGGCGCCATCTATCTCTTCATGCTGCTCTTTCTCTGGCAGCTCCCGCATTTCCTGGCGATCAACTGGATGTACCGCGATGAGTATCGCAAAGGCGGCTTCGTCATGCTGGCCAATGAGGACGAGCACGGCGCAAAGACCTCCCGCCATGCGCTCGCCTACGCCCTCGCCACTTTGCTGCTGATGCTTTATCCCGCCTACACCGCCACGGTGAGTTTGGCGTGGTTTTTGCCCCCTGCGCTGCTGCTCAGCGGCTGGCTCGGTTGGCTGGCGCTGCGCTTCAATCGCCAGCCGGAACGTGCGTCGGCACGAAAGCTCTTCTTTTGCACGCTCGCCTATCTGCCGCTCATTTTGATCGTCACCGTGCTGGCCTGGAAACGCTGATCCAAAGGCCGTTTTCCTTCGTAACCTCCCTGCTCCATGTCCGAACCCTCCAAACCGCCCGCCAAACAAACGCTGAATCCGTGGTCCATCTGGATCCCGATCATCATGGTGATGCTCGGCGTGGTGGTGTTTTACAACTGGCTCATCTTCCGCCAGCGGCAGGAAATGGACCTGGCCAACGCGGAGGCAGCCGGCATGCCCTCACGCCCGCCCATCATGAGCCGCCTTTCGAACGATCTGGAGCTCACCGAGCGCAGCGGGAAGAAAGTACATCTCGCCGAGTTGAGGGGCAAAATTCTCGTCACCTCGTGGGTCTTCACCCGCTGTACCCGTGGCTGCTCGGCGGTCACGTCGTTGATGAAAAAGCTCTACGACGAGTTCGCTGATCATCCGGAAATCCACTTCCTGTCCTTCTCGCTCGATGCCGACGACACGCCCGAGATGCTCTCGAAGTTCGCGAGCAACCTCAACATCCCCGCCGATGCCCGCTGGTGGTTCCTCAGCGGTGATAAGAAGGACGTGCGCGATTACATGACGCGCCAATTTGGCTTCCGCGCCGTCGAGGACATGCCGGAGAAGGATCGCCTCGGCCCCGATGACAAATACATCCACGATTTGCGCATCGCCGTCGTCGATCACCAAGGCCATGTGCGCCGCCTGGAGGATGTGATGAATCAAGATCCCACCACCGCCCAATACTGGAGCGAGCAGCTCCGCCGCGACCTCCGCTGGCTCATCGACTACCGCGATGGGAAAGTTCAATGACGCAGCCACAGGAGCAATGGAGTGCTGGAGTCGTGGATTGATGTGACTCAGACCTCCACTACTCCAAAACTCCACTTCTCCATCTCATCAGCACCCATGACCGTCTTCGAACTTCCCAAGCTCTACACGATCTTCAACGCCTGCGCCCTGCTGCACATCATCCTGGGCCTCATCATGATCAAAAAAGGTCAGCGCACGCCGCACATCGCCAGCATGGTCATTGCGCTGTTGTTCTCGACCGCCTTCCTCGGCTGCTACCTGTATTACCACTACCACGCTGGGCATGTGAAGTTCGCTGGCACCGGTCTCACGCGGCCCATTTACTTCACCATCCTCTTCACCCACATCCCGCTGGCCGTGCTGAGCCTGCCTTTGATCATCATGACCGTCGTCCCGGCGCTGCGGAACCGCTTCGATAAGCACAAACGCATGGCCAAGTGGACCGTCCCCGTCTGGCTCTACGTCTCTGTCACCGGCATCATCGTCTATCTGATGTGCTACGTCTGGTATGGGCCGCCGATTCGCGGCTGAGACATTTAGCCTAGAAACGGGAATGATTGCCCACGGAAATCACGGAAGCCACGGAATCATAAGCATTTACAGCATGGAGAGCCTTTCACCATTTGGGTGAGTAAAGAGAAACGGGTGCAGCCTTCATTTTCCGTGCGTTCAGTGTATTCCGTGGGTCGTCATTCCCGGATTTAGG
>JBEIGR010000631.1:0-3396 GCA_040381795.1 Verrucomicrobiaceae bacterium
AGCTTCACCTCCGTCACGATCAGCTCAATCGTCGCGGCGGGTGACTTCCGGGCAGGATTGTTCTCCCTCTCCGCTGTGATGATAATCTCATAGGTTCCGGCCTTCCTTGGAGAACCGGTGAGCAGATACTCCTTCTCGCCCCGGCTTTCTTCGCCTTCGACGATCTCCACCCCGGCAGGTAGCTCGCCATCACTGCCACTGAGCACCCCATTTTTCACCCAAATGCTCAAAGCAGGCAGCTCCTTGCCGGAAGGAACCTGCAAGGAGGTCTCATCCACGCGGATTTCCGGATTTTTGAAGAAGTCCAGCAGCCAATACCCACCCAGCCCGATGACGATCACCGCCGCAGCCGCCAAGCCGATGTAAAGACCTTTGCGTGACTTTCCCCGGTGCTCGTTCTCGGTGGTGCTGCCACCTTCACTGCGGCTGCCACGATCAAATTTATCCCATCCTTCCTCGCCTGTGGACTGGCCCCAACTGGACGGGGCGGCCTCCGCAGCGGGAGGTGGCACATTCCAGGCATCGCCGCTCGATGGCGATGGCGGCGGATTGCTGAATACGCCGGAATCTGCCTCCGGAATGCCCTCAAAGCCGCCGAACGAGGCGTCATCATCGGCTGGTGCCGCGCCGTAATCCGGTGCCGTCTCAGCTCCGCCTGCGGCTCCGAGAGCCTGCACGGCGGCGGGGAGCGAGGGCTTCGACTCAAAAGTGTTCGTGCAGTTGTTTTCCACCACTAGCGCCCATGATTCCTCGTTCATACCGGCCAACACGAGCCTGCTATTGCCCTGATCTGCCCATCGTTTCAAGGCTAGTAACTGCCGGAATCCACCGCCATCCATCTGCGGCACGGATGTGAAGTCCAAAATCAGCGGAACGCCCTTCGGCACGGAGGACTTGATGGTGGTGACCATGTCCGTGCCGGAGGCCTGATCGAGCGGGCCGTTTAAGACTGCCACTTGAATTCCGTTCGACGACTGTAGAGATAATGACATGGGCGAAAACAAGCCATATACAGGATTCCTTGGCAAGCCGTCAAGCTGGCTCGCTCGTAGATTGTCTCAGTGGGATTCTCAGTGAACAATCAAAGGCTTTTAGAATTTGCGCTGGCAGGAGCGGCTGGAGCAATCTAGAAAGCTACTTCCCCTCTGCGCCCCTGGCTTTTCCGCCGCGACGATGTCTCCCGCCTACTTCCAGTTCTCCAACGATTACGGGATTCCGCTCCCGGCGGTCGGCGCGGGTGTACGCGAAGAAGGCTTTTTCTTCCGCCGCTTTCGCGGCCTTGTTTATCCCTGGAACAAGGAAAACTCCAGCATCATCGGCCGCGGCGGTTCGGGCGTCATTCACATCGTGCGTGATGAGATCATGGATCGTGTCGTGGCCCTGAAGCTGCCGAACGAGTCCATCCTCGAAGAGCCTCAGGTGCGAAGCGAAGTGCTCAACGAGGCCAGCCAAGCGCTCGAACTCACCCATCCGAATATTGTCCGCATTTTTGATTTTCACGATCAGGATGGTCGCTGGGGCATTTCCATGCAGTTCGTCCGTGGTAAAAGCCTGGACAAATGGCGCGAAAAACTCGCGCCTTACCAGATGAGCGGCGGTGCCTTTTACGATGTGGAGCAGGTGGCCCCATGGATTCAGCAGCTCTGTGATGCGCTAGGCTACGCCCACGAAGAGGTGGGTATTGTCCATTGTGACATCAAGCCCCCCAATCTCCTCCTTGAGCGATGGTTTGATACCCGCATGCGCATCACGCGGGAAAAGCTCCTGCTCACCGATTTCGGCATCACCCAGAAGCTTCGTGATTTCACTACCCGAACCCAGCGCCATCGCGGTCGCGCTTCAGGCGGCTCTGGTGGCAGCGGAAGCGAGGAAGGCGGCGCAGCCGGCACTCTAGCCTACATGTCTCCTCAGCAGCTCGCCGGCAAAGACGGCGCTGTCTCCGATGACATCTATGCCGTCGGCATGACCATCTACGAGCTGCTCACCGGCAGGCCTGCCTTTTATCAGGGAGACGCCAAGATCATTCAGCATCAGATCGAGGGCGTCCTACCTCCGCCCATGATGGAGCGCCGCAAAGAACGCGGCGTCAAATCCGCCCAGCCCATTCCCGATTTGTGGGAGCAGGTCACTGCCCAGTGCCTGCACAAAGACCCCACCCGACGTCCCGCCAGCATTCGTGAGCTCGCCCGCCTTCTTGGCCTCAGCTCTCAGTCTGCTGGCCTCAGCCTCGAAGAGCAGGGCCGCATGCGGCGTGAAGCGGATGGCCTCAAAAACCAAGTCGAAAGCCAGACCGTTCAAATCACCACACTCACGCATCGAGTCGGTGAGTTGGAGGAGGCCTCCAGTGGCAAGGTTGAGGAGGCCGCCCTCATCGAGGCCCGTGCCCAGATCGAGCAGCTTCAGGCCAGCCTCAACCGCCGCGATGCCGAACTGCGTGAGTATGACGAGCGTCTCCAGGACATCGAAGAGGAAAAGACGCGCCTCGAGCACCGTCTCGCCGAAATCGACGCCGCCTCTCAAAACGCCGCCTCCGAAGGCGATCAGGAAAAGCAACTCCTCCAAACTCGCCTTCAGCAGGCCCAGGATCAGACTCGCAAGCTCCAGGCCGAGCGGGACGAGGCCCAAAACCTCCACAAGCAAAGCGAGGACGCCCTCGCGAGCCTTCGCACCCAGCAGGCGGCCGAAGCGAAGAAAGCCGCCGAAGCTGCCGCTCTTGCCAAAAGCGCCGAATCACGCGTCAAACAGGCCGAGGACAAAGCCGAGGAAACCCGCAAACGCCTCGAAGCCGCCAAAAAAGACGAAATCGAGCAGATCCGCAAAAACGCCGCTGACACCGAGGCAAAAGCCCGCCAGTCCGCTGCCGAAGCCGAAAAGAAAGCCCGCCAGGAGGCTGCTGAGGCCGGGGCGAAAGCCCAAAAAGCCACTGAAGAAGCCGAAAAAGCCCGCCAGCAGCTCGCCAGCCTCACCGACGAAAAAGCCGCCCCGCTTCGCCCCGTCTTCAATGCCCTCCTTGCCCTCCTCGTTGCAGGATTGATCGTCGGTGCCATCCTCGGCAAGCTCCTTGGCGGGGGTGGAGCCAGCGAAAATGCCGCTGCCACCACCGCTGCCCAGCTCGGCAGCCAGATCCGCTCCGAGAAACACGTCCTCATCCTCAAGCGCCACGTCCAGGCCTGGCTCTCCGGCATTCAAGTCCCCGAGGCTGAACTCGGCACCCACTTCGCTTCCTTGGCCGCCGATGCCCCCGCCACCGGCCTAAGTTGGCTCGAAGCCGCCGCCTTCGCCGAATGGCTCACCACCGCCTCCGGCCTCGATCCCTCCAAAGAATGGCTCGATCTGCCCGCCCTCTCGGATCTCCCACTCACCTCCTCCGGTGCCCCCGCCCGCGAATGGACTCGC
>JBEIGR010000632.1:0-3387 GCA_040381795.1 Verrucomicrobiaceae bacterium
AATGGCGACATCGGCCACTGGAAAGAAGCAGGCGGGCCGCTGGCGCTACGACGCGCGGCGGAGGTGGCGGCCTGTGCGAAGAAGCTCGGCGTGACCTCGCAGGTGCTCGACATCCACGATGGCGAACTGGTGCCTTCGTTGGAGTATCGGAAGCTCATCACGCGGGTGATTCGCGAGTGGAAGGCGGACATCGTCATCGCGCCGCGTCCGTGGGATTATCATCCCGACCACCGCTACGTCGGCGTGCTGCTTCAGGACGCGGCCTTCATGGTGGCGGTGCCGTTCATCTGCCCGGATGTGCCGCCGCTGAAAAAGAATCCGGTGTTCTTGTATTCGAGTGATGGCTTCCAGAAACCCTATCCCTTCACACCCGACATCGCGGTGAGTGTGGATGATTCCTTCGAGCAGAAGCTGGATGGCATCCATGAATTGACTTCCCAGCATTATGAAGGCGGTGCGAATGGCTCGGAGGAGCATGTGAAGAGCGTGCCGCCCGCGAGCGATGAAGTGGGCCGTCGTGCGTGGCTGAAACGTCGCTGGGGTGCCCGTCAGGGCGGCGAGGCGGACAAGTATCGCGACCTGCTGATCAAGCTCTACGGCGAGGAGAAGGGCAAGGCAGTGAAATACGCCGAGACCTTTGAGATCTGCGAGTATGGCCGCCGTCCGTCGCTGGAGGAGATCAAGAAGCTGTTCCCCTTTTTCGATGCCAAGTGAGCGGTGAACGCGCCTGACTTTCCGCTGTCGTGAGGGCGGAAAGCATGCAGGATGGCGGGATGCGTCGCGCTACTGTTTTTTTTCCGATCCTGGCCGCCGGGCTGAGTCTTCACGCGGCTCCGGCAGGGCCTGTCACGCCAGCTCCGGCGGCGGTACCTGCTACTAAACCGGCTCCGAAGCCCACGCCAAAGCCTGCGGTGCCGAAAAGCGTCCCGAAGCCGACTCCTGCGCCTGCTCCAGTTCCGGTGCCCACCGCACCTGCGGTGAAGCCACCGCCGGAGGATGCCTATTTGCAGATGGAGATGCTGACGCGGGCCATGGAGATGGTGCGTCAGAATTACGTGGAGGAGTCCAAGGTCACCTATGAGGAACTGGTGGAAGGCGCTCTCGAAGGCATGCTCAGCCGCCTCGATCCGCACTGCGAGTACATGGGTAAATCGCTCTTCGAGGACATGCGTCGCGAGCAGAGCGATACCTCGGAAGGCATCGGCATCACCATCGCCCTGCGGCAAAACTTGCTCACCATCATCACCGTGCGTGACGACGGCCCGGCGGCCCGCGAGGGCCTGCTGGCAGGGGATCAGCTCGTGCGCATCAACGAGGTGCTCACCGATTCCGTGGGCGTGGCGGAAGCCATGCAGCTTTTGAAGGGCAAAGCAGGCGATGAGGTGCGTCTGACCGTGCGTCGCCCCGGCACGAAGCAGTTCCTCGATTTCAAGGTGAAGCACGAGACGCTGGCAGAGAGCTCCGTGCATGATCCGATGCTGCTTTCGGAAAAAATGGCCGGCGAATACCGCATCGGCTATGTGCGGGTCTCGCAGTTCAATTCACCCACGGCTCGCGAGCTCGCCAAAGCACTCGATGAGCTCGAAAAGCAGGGCATGCAGGCTTTGGTGCTCGATCTGCGAAACAACCCCGGCGGCCTCGTGGACAGCGCGGTGCAGATTTGTGGCGAATTTTTGCCGGAAGGTACCGTCGTGGTGACCACCGAGGGCCGCGTGGCCTCGCAAAATCCGCCGCCCTATCGCACGCCGCCTCGCGGAGGGAAGGAGCCACGCAAGTTTCCCATGGCCGTGCTCATCAACCACGGCAGCGCCAGTGCCAGTGAGCTGACCGCCGGTGCTCTCCAGGATCTCAAACGAGCCATCGTGGTGGGCACGACGAGCTTTGGCAAAGGCAGCGTGCAGACCATCCTGCCGATGAAAAACGGCGCGGCGATGCGCCTGACCACCGCGAAGTATTACACGCCCAGCCATCGCACGATTCACGAGAACGGCGTGGAGCCGAACATCATCGCCGCGCTCACCACCGAGGAGGAAACACGCATTTCGAAGTGGCGTGCCTCCCACGGCACCGGCGAGGCCGCCGCCCTCGAACTCGCCAATCTCGGCGACAAGCAGCTCGAACGCTCCGTGGATGCCTTGAAGGGCGTTTTGGTCTTCGATGCCTTCGTGGCACGTCCGCTGGCCCCTGCGGCAAAACCTTTGGAAAAAGCCGAGGCGAAGCTGCCGGAGTGAGTTGGGGCCTCGTGAAGGTTTCGATACGGCTGACAGCAAATGGGGACAGAAAATGGGCTCTGATTTTACGGCACTCCTATTTTGCCAGCTTGTTGCCAAATGACCCCATTTTCACGAAGCCATCACTCATGAGCGAAGAATATTGGCGATATAATTGCAGCCAATGCCATTAAGAAAGCGGTCAGCAGAGTCCCCCAAAATGCCACTTCATTTTCATCCTTAGGAGTAGCGATGGTGGATTGGCCAGATAACTCAGGCGAAAAAAAATTGAGAAGCAAAGCTGCTGCAAAATAGATTCCGAAGCATCCGATCAGGCAGCGGATAGGGCGATGTCGATAGCCAAAGATGACTTTGTCGAAAAATTTCATGGTGATAAATCAACACCATACTTTTTCGGCCACTTTCCGAAAGAAAAGATGCTTGGCAGATAGTGCATCTGACCACCGAGATCGGAGTGAATCCAAACTCCTCACGACTTTCACCACGCAGAAGGACGCACCCATCTCCATCAAAACCTCACCTCGCCGCCGAGGTAGAAGTTCCTGCCGTAGGCGGGGTCGATGCCATCGGGGCGGACGCGGGCGTAGTAGCTTTCGTCGAAGACATTGTTGAGGCCGGCCATGACGCTGAAGTTTTCATGCACCTTCACTTCGGCGGTGAGGTCCCAGGTCATGTAGGCGGGGATGTCGAAGTTCGGGTTGCTGTTGTCCTGGGCGTTGTGATCGGCGACGAGGGTGCCGAGGAAGCCGACCTTCACGCGGTCGCCATGCTTGTAGATCAAACCGGTGCGGACCATGTAATCGGGGGCGTATTGCGGGCTGCCGCCATCATTGGGGCCGCCGTAGAGTTCGGCTTCGAGGATAGAGACGTTCGTGTAGAAGTTCAGCGAGCTGGAGCGCTGCACGTCGCCGCGACCGGCGAGGCGGTCGGCAAGGCCGATGAGATCGATGTCGAGGGCTCCATCCCAGCCGTAGTTGATGCTGCGGCCCACGCTGGTGAGGCGGGTGACGCCAGCGGCGGTGACGGTGCCAAAGCGGTTGTCCATGTCGATGAGGAAGACGCTGGTGTCGTAGGTAAGCCACTTCACGGGGCGACCGCGGGTGCCGATCTCGTAGCTCCAGGTGAGGCCGGGGTCCGCATCGGTGGCGATGGCACC
>JBEIGR010000633.1:0-3380 GCA_040381795.1 Verrucomicrobiaceae bacterium
CATGATCGTCGTCGTGCTCGGCAGCGCGAATCCCTTTTACGAAGCCCGTGGCCTCCTCCAGCAAGGCTGGGCCGCCTATGACCGCTGGCTGGCCGCCGGCCGCCCCATCACCGACAAGAAGCAGATGCTCGCGGATTTCTAGCCTGAAGCTTCCCCGGCACCTTTCCTGCTTCATCCATCTCTCAGCTCCCAATACAAAACACATGCGCATCGGCATCTTGAACAGCGGCGGGGATTGCCCCGGACTTAATGCAGTCATCCATGGCGTCGTCGGCGCCGCCAGCACCCTCGGATGGGAGGTCGTGGGCTTCCGCGATGGCTTTGAGGGCCTGCTGCCACCCGGTGACTACATGATGCTCGATCCCGAGCGCACCGTGGGCATCATGAAACTCGGTGGCACCATCCTCGGCACCACGAACAAAGGCCACTTCGTCGCCAAAGTAGGCGAAGGAAACGTCGCCAAAGTGCCCGACGAGATCATCAACAAGGCCAAGGGCACACTCCGTCATCTGGAAATCGGCGCCCTCATCGTCGTCGGCGGAGACGGCAGCCTCACCACCGGCATGCAGCTTTGTGAAGCCGGCATCCCCGTCATCGGCGTGCCAAAGACCATCGACAACGACCTCAGCGCCACGGCTTACACCTTCGGCTTCGACAGCGCTTACTCCGCCGTCGTCGATGCGCTCGACCGCCTGCACACCACCGCCGAAAGCCACAAACGCGCCATGGTGCTCGAAGTCATGGGCCGCCACGCAGGCTGGATCGCCCTCTACGGCGGCATGGCTGGCGGTGCGGATGTGATCCTGCTGCCAGAGATTCCCTTCCAGATGGAGCACGTGGCCAATGCCATCCGCAAACGCGATGCCGCAGGCCATCACAGCACCCTCGTCGTCGTGGCAGAAGGTGCCCGCATCGAAGAAGGCACCCTCCTCACCAAAGGCGGCGGCGAAGCTGGCGAAGTCCGCCTCGGCGGCATCGGCGATCACGTCGCGAAGCAAATCGAGAAGCTCACCGGCAAAGAAACACGCTCCTGCACCCTCGGCCACCTTCAGCGCGGTGGTGCCCCCACGGCGCTCGACCGCATCCTCGGCATCCGCTTTGGTGTGAAGGCCGTCCATCTCATCGCCGAGGGCAAATTCGGCCGCATGGTCAGCTACCAGCAGTATCAGGTGGGTGATGTCGCCATCGAAGAGGCCGTGAACAAACTCCGCCTCGTCAGCAAGGACAGCGATGTCGTCCAGGCCGCCCGTTCCATCGGCGTCAGCTTCGGCGATTCCTGATCCCGCTCACTTCCCGATGCAGAACGTGGAGAAGATCACATCGAGGATCTGCTCCACGTCCAACTGCCCGAGCCACTAAAGGTCAATTGTGCTCGTCGAAGGGCCTGCCCCCTGCGGATAGGGTTCATCAGCCACTCGACCTCCCGCTTCGGCCATCGTCGATTTTTGGCGCTTGGGATCACTTCGAGGCAGAGTGGCTCGCTGTTAAAGAGGGGCTCGCAGGCCCCGAAGCCCGCTAGGATGCCAACCAACCCCTCTGCGCCGCTGCCTTTTTTCTTGTGTGCGGCAGGTGAAATGCTTAAACGGCACGGCATGCCGGATCAGGAACAAGCTCTCCTCAATGCCATTCACCTACTCCACGAGCATGGGGCGGGGTCGTTTCATGAGCGGCTGTTCATGGCGGCGCGGATGCTTTTCCCGGACACGATCCACTCGCTCGACCTGTGGAGAAAGGCGGACGGTGCCTATCAATCCGCCATCGACATCGACTACGGCGCAGATGAGCCCTTCATCATGCAAAAGGTGGGTGAGCTGGTGCCGCTCCAGCATCCGTGCTATGAATACATCGCTGGAGGCGGCAGGAATCCGGTGCGGGTGGCTGATTTTACCAGTCAACGTGCGTTTAAGCGCACGGACCTCTACCAGATCGCCTTTCGGCCCATCGACGTGCTGAATCAGATGTCCATCCCGCTGGTGACAGAGAGCCACATGGGCGGCCTGACGCTGAACCGCCAGGGGCGGCGTCCCTTTTCGGAGGAGGAGGTGAGATTAGCGGCGCAGTTTGCGCGTTTCGTCGTGCAGGCCCACCAAACCGGAGAGGTGCTAGCCAAGGCACTGCTTCAGCGCCCCGAGGTGGAGGCGGCGGATTACACCATTTTGCGCAGGAGCAGCCTCAGCAGGCGTGAGTGTGAGGTGCTGCATTGGATCGCCCAGGGAAAGCGGGATCGTGAGATCGCCATCATCCTCGGCATCAGCTACCGCACCGTGACAAATCACGTCCGGGCGATTTTGACGAAATTGCACGTCGAGACACGCACGGCGGCGGTGAAGATGATGCACAGGAAGTAGGTGAGCACTGCATCCTTCTAGCGATGAAAGGAGGCTGCCATTCCGCATCCATGAAGGGAAAATGAGTAGTCCTACGCATATCCTCGCAGGGGTGCATGGCCCAGTCTCCGCCACGACCAAGTTGGCCAAGGCGGCCGCAAGCTCCCACTTCCTCTCCTATGCCCTCCGAGTCTTCAGTGACACCCCAGCACCCCGCCTCTCCGGCAAATCTGACCGCCAAGTTGACGCGGCGTGAGCTGGAGGTGCTGATCTGGGTGAGCCAAGGAAAGAGGGACCGCGAGATCGCCCTGATACTAGGCATCAGTTACCGCACGGTGACGAATCACGTCCGAGCCATCCTTTCCAAATTGAACGTCGAAAACCGCACCGCTGCTGTGGGTGCCTTTCAGAAGGGCTAGCGGGAGGGGTGAGAGGGCAAAACGCTGTGATCCTCGACGAGCCGGACGTGTCCAGCCCTCCGTGAAAATGAGTAGCCCTACGCATACCCAAGAGGGCTCGCAGAGCGCAGCCTCCAGCCCGTCCTGAGGAGGGCTGGTAAGAGAACGTCCATGCTTCACGGTGCATAGGCTGGCTCAAAGCGTGAGCACTCCTCAGGGCGCTTCATACCACTCTGAGCATGCCCTTAGCGCCGCATCCGCCCGTTTCTCTTCCCCATGTTATCGGGGCTCTCCGTTGCTTCGCAGGGACTAAGCCGATGTTCTTCCGGCGGTGCTGAAGCGCCTTTGAAGTCCCATTCTCGCCAAAATCCACCCCTCTGATCATGACCTTCCGGCATTTCCAAGTCCTGGCTCTTCTCTACTTCGGCACGCTCCAGCAAGCCGCCGCCCAGTCCTACGAATGGTCCACCTTCGCCGGGCTGGCCGACAGTCCTGGCAGCACGAATGCCACCGGGACCGCGGCACGGTTCGACAGCGCGCACGGGATCTCCATGGATGCCGCCGGGAACATGTATGTGGCGGAGTGGGGGGCAAACACCATCCGCAAGATCACCCCCGCAGGCGTGGTGACCACCCTGGCGGGCACCGCCGGGGC
>JBEIGR010000634.1:0-3367 GCA_040381795.1 Verrucomicrobiaceae bacterium
GCCGAAGCAGCTCATCACACATCGTTTTGCCCTGCGAGACGTGCTGACGGCCTACGAGACCTTTGGCAACGCGGCCCGCGAGCATGCGCTGAAAGTGATCCTGAGCAGCGAATGAGTCTGGGGCATGCACCCCATGGTGAGGCGTTCATGACTGGGCGACGCTGACGACCATGAAACCTCACTCAACCTCTCCTCCCCTGCTCCTGGTCACCGCTTTCGCCGCTCTCGGCCTCGCCTCATGCGTCGTGCCGGGGGGTTACGACGATGGCAATTACGGGAGCCGCGGCCGCTCCTCCTCCAGCAGTGGCATCGGCATTTATAGCTCCCTGCCTGTCGGCTACGCCGGAAACGCCTACTACCACGGCAATCGCTACTACTCCGGCGGTCGCTATGAAACCGGTGCCTTCAACTACCAGGGCCGTCGCTATGACAACCGCTACCGGCAAGGCAATGGCTCCTACCTATATGGCGGCCAGCACCAGCACTACCCCGGCCAGTCTTCCTCCTATGGCCGCGGTTCACACGCCTCCTTGACGCCCGGCGCAGGCTTCATGCCCGGCTTCTCCCCCTTCCGTCGGCCATGAATCCACTCACGATTCTGAAACGGTTTCTCCGTTTTGTTCCGTTGCGATCTCCGGTGCGCATGACGCCGGAGATCAAGCGCCCAGGTTTCATCCCCTGCCCTACCTCGAACTGTGATCGCTACGGTCATGTGATCGCGGCCCAGCCGCCGTAAGCCGCAAAAAACAAGGAAGGAGCAGTCTTAAACCACTTTTGCCGCAAAAATTGGAAGTGCATGGCCGTTGGCACAAACGTATCGCCCGCTGACACTTTCATATTATGCTCAAAACGCTCTCCCTCGCTCTTCTGACGCCCGCTGCCGCTTTCGCGGGTGTCGAGTTCAACAAGGACATCCGGCCCATCTTGGCGGATGCGTGCTTTCACTGCCACGGGCCAGATCCAGGCACGCGAAAGGCCGGTCTGCGACTGGATACGGAAGCGGGCTTTTTCACGGCCAAGAAGGGCGAAGAGCCCACCGTGATCAAAGGCCAACCCGAGAAGAGCAGCCTCTACCAGCGCCTGCTTTCGACGGATGAAGACGAGATCATGCCGCCGCCGGAATCGCACAAGGAGCTGAAACCGGCGCAGATCGCCCTGATCAAGAACTGGATCGAGCAAGGTGCGCCGTGGCAGCCGCATTGGAGCCTGATCCCTCCGCAAAAGCCCGCCGAGCCGACGGTGAAGGACAAAGCCTGGGTGAAGAGCCCGGTGGATCGCTTTGTGTTGTCCAAGCTCGAAGAAAAAGGGCTGAAACCCGCTCCTGAGGCCGAGGCTCATGCGCTTGTGCGGCGCATCTCGCTGGATCTCACCGGGCTGCCGCCTTCGCCGGAGTTGGTGAAGCGCTATGCCACGGCCACAAAACTCACCGATACCCAGATCGGCCAGCTCATCGATGAACTCATGAAATCCTCCGCCTATGGCGAGCACCGTGCCCGCTACTGGCTGGATGCCGCACGCTATGGCGACTCCCACGGCCTGCATTTCGATAAACCACGCGAAATGTGGCCCTACCGCGACTGGGTGGTGAAGGCCTTCAATCGCAATCTGGCTTTTGATCAATTTACCATCGAGCAGATCGCGGGCGATTTGCTGCCGAAACCAACGGAGGACCAACTCGTCGCCACGGGCTTCCAGCGCTGCAACATCACCACGAATGAAGGCGGCACCATTGATGAGGAAAACCTCGCCAACTACGCCGCAGATCGCGTGCAGACGATGGGCTGGGTTTACATGGGGCTCACCACGAACTGCTCGCAGTGCCACGATCACAAATTTGATCCCATCACGCAGCGTGATTACTACTCGATGGCTGCCTTCTTCCGCAACACGACGCAGAAGGCCAAGGACGGCAATGTGAAGGACGGACTCGGCCCCATCCTCGTGCTACCGACGGACAAAGATCGCCCGCGCTGGACGGCTTTGCCCGCTGAGATCGCTGCCTCAAAGAAGCTTCAAAACGATGCCCGCACCGCGGCGGCGAAGTCGTTTGAGACATGGTTTGCCACCGCCAAGCCTGCGGACCTGGCCGCAGACATCCCGACGAAGGGCATCATCGCTCACATCCCGCTGAATGAAGGCAAAGGCCAGGAGGTCGCTGCCACCTGTGGCGAGACAAAGATCGCGAAGACCTTCAAGTCGGCGGGTGCCATCACCTGGAAACCCGATGGCAAACTAGGCCCGGCACCTGAGATTAAGCCTGGAAGCAATTTTGACCTCGGCGATGTGGGGAATTTCGAGAAAGACAAACCCTTCAGCTATGGCCTCTGGTTCCGCGCAGGGAATGTGACACAGAGCGGAAGCATCCTCGCCCGCATGGATGAGAAGAACGGTTTCCGTGGCTGGGACATCATGCAGTCGGCGAACAAACTGAGTGTCCACATCATCAGCAAGTGGCCCGGCGACGCTCTGAAAGTGAGCACGGCCAAACCGGCGCTTCGTGCTGGTGTCTGGCAGCACCTCTTTGTGACCTATGACGGCAAGGGCAAGGTCGGAGGACTCCGCATCTTTGTGGATGGCGTGGACACGCCGGTGAAGGCGGATGCCGCTTCGCTGAAGGGAAGCATTGTCACCACCACCCCGACCAAAATCGGCCAGCGCAGCACGACACCCCTTCGTGAAGGCGGCGTGCAGGACATCCGGCTTTATGACCGCCAGCTCACGGCCGCGGAAGTCCAGACTCTTGCCAAGGTGGTGCCACTTCAGCAGTTCGTCGGAGCCAAGAAGATTCACCCGAAGAATCGCGAGGCGCTTTTCGATCACTATCTCGCCACTCGCGACAAGGCTTATCAGACCGCATCCACCCAAACCAACAAGCTCACCGCCGAACAGGACGCCATCAAAGCCCGCAGCCCGATCACCCACATTCAGGAAGAGAAGATGGACGCCAAACCCATGGCGAACATCCTCATGCGTGGTGCTTATGACAAAGTCGGCGAGCAGGTCGATGCCGCCGTGCCCGCCTCACTCGGTAAATTGCCCGCGAATGCTCCGAAGAACCGTCTCGGCCTCGCACAGTGGCTTGTTGCTGCGGAAAATCCACTCACCACTCGCGTCACCGTGAACCGCTTCTGGCAGGAGCTTTTCGGTGCTGGCATCGTGAAGACGAGCGACGACTTCGGCATCATGGGCAGTGCTCCCACCCATCCTGAATTGCTCGACTGGCTCGCTGTCGAGTTCCGTGAGAGCGGCTGGGACGTGAAGCGCTTCTACAAGATGCTCCTCACCTCCGCCACCTACCGTCAGGAGGCACTCATCACGCCGGAGAAAATCGAAAAAGATCGAGACAACTCACTCCTCAGCCGTGGCC
>JBEIGR010000635.1:0-3366 GCA_040381795.1 Verrucomicrobiaceae bacterium
TCAGCCCTTGGGCCAGCCCGTGGACTGGAATCATCAAGAGAGATGTCAAAAGCAGGTGGTTCAGAAGATTCAATTTTGAGTTCATGGGCTGTTTGAGTCACCAGGAGGTTTGAGGCTCGTGCTCAGTCAGTTTGCGGGAGCAGGAGGCGTGGCTTCATCTTTCTTCTTCCGCCGCTCTGGGCGTTCAATGTGGCTGGCGGTGCGCCAGGCGGTGAGGAGGTCGAGCCGCTCGGCATAGACGCGGTGAAAGATGGCATTCAGGGTCTTGATGGCGGATTTTCCCGCCCGGAGGCTCTCTGGGATGCTGGCGGTGGCTCCTGCCTGCTGACCAAGAGCGGCCCCCTGCTCTCCTTCGCTGGCCTCAAAATCGGCGATGCTTTCCTCCAAATCCGCAGCGGTGTCTGCGCTGAATCCATGGGCCTCGAACTCATCATTGAGGGACAGATCACGAATGGCGGCAGCCATGCCTCGGGCACGGGCCTTTAGCTCCTCATCTCCACGGCCGCCGGGCATCCGGAAGCGGTCCATCATGGCCTCGTTCCCCGTTTCCTCGGAGATGGCCTCCGCCGTGCGGACGATGTCCCGCAGCTCCTCGATCAAATCCGCCCGCAAGGTGCGCTGGCTCTGCGTGCTCTCTCCAAAGCTACCGCCGCTCTGGATGGCCTGCTTTCCTCCGAGATCGGCCACGGCCGCCTTGAGCCGCTGCTGGGCGGAAGCCACTTTTTCATCCACCTTCGTCGGCGGAGTGTGCGTGAAATCGGCAGCCTTCCGGCTGGCGACGAACTCGTCTAAGCGGACGAAGGACTGAGCAATGGCGTTTTGGCGTGTGTTCATGGGTTTAATGTTCTTGGTTCCTGGTTCTTAGTTCTTGGTCAGCAGTGATCGGTTAGCGGGGGCAATTGGCGAGCTTTGCAGAGCATCTGGAGTGGCCCACAAAGGGGCTGAGATGCCCAGCAGGACGTGTGGCGTGGATTGCAGACCGTCTAGCGTCCTCCGCAGGGAAGGTGGCGCAGTTTGCAGAAGCAGTGGCGCAGTTTGCAAGGTGGCTGACGTGCTCTGCAAAGCCCGTGTCATGCGCTGCAAGGCATCTGACACGCTCTGCAAGAAGGCTACCACCGTCTGCAAAGAGCATGACATACTCCGCAAAGGGGTTGCCAAGCTTTGCAGACACCCTGCCTTGATATGCCAACCTCGAGAATTCGCTTGCAGCCCTACCGCGAAGGTCAGTTTTCCGTGCCCCGTGCCCCGTGCCCCGTGCCCCGTGCCCCGTGCCCCGGCTGGAGGCAGTAATTCGTGTAGGTTGATGTCGAGGAAGCGATCATGCGAATTTTTGAATTTACCTGTTTCTATTCTGAATCCTCACCACGCGTCCACCAAAAATTTCGGCACACAGCGGCTACCGCAGGGCTGGCGCACCCGTCGGATGCGGCTGCGCGATCTAGGGGAAGGTGGTTCTCCCAAAGATGGGATCCCCGGCTTGCGTGTTGATTGCAAGGCAAGTGGTCCGCTTAGCGCGAGCTACTTCACGAACTTCTCATCCGTCAGCGTCTTGAGGAAGGCCACGAGCGCTTTTTTATCCTCGCTGCTGAGCCGGATGCCGGTGGGTGGATGCTTGGCGAGGTTGGGATCGAGCGTGGGGCCGCGGCGGAGGTTATGATCGTAATGCTCGATGACTTCTTCGAGCGTCTCGAAGCGCCCATCGTGCATGTAAGGTGCCGTGAGAGCGATATTTCGCAGGCTGGGCGTGGAGAATTTGTAGAGGTCGCGTTCGTCCTGAGTCACCCGTTCGCGACCGGTGTCCCTCTCGATGGGTGAGAGGCCGTTGTTGTGGAATAGATGATCGCTGAAGAGCGGGCCGCCGTGGCAGTGAAAGCAGTCAGCACCCTTCTGGCCCATACGCGGCTCGTATTCGGTCATGAAGAGCTCGAAGCCGCGTTTTTCCTCATCGCTGAGCTGCGCCTCGCCGCGCATGCTGCGATCGAATTTCGAGTCAAAGGAGGTCAGCGTGAGCAAAAAGCATTCGAGAGCTAGGCCGATGCGCTCGGGCGTGATGGCCTCACTGTCGAAGGCGCGGGCGAAATCGGCCTTCGAGGTCTTTTCGAGCTTCGCGACGACGTTTTCGAGTGTCTCATCCATTTCGAGATGATCTTGGATGGGCTTCAACACCTGCTCCCGCAGCGATGGCGCACGGCCATCCCAGAAGAAGCGGGTCTTCCACGCCAAATTGAAGAGCGGCATGCCATGGCGGGTGCCGATGCGGCCTTCGACGCCGATGCTAAAACGTCGAGGATCGGTGAAGGCATTCGCCGTGAGGTGGCAACTGGCGCAAGAGAGCGTGCCATCGCGTGAGAGAGCGGTGTCGTGGAAAAGTTTTTCGCCGAGAGCGATGCGTTCTTCGATGAGGGGATTGTCCCGTGGCAGCGGAGGGATGGGAAAGTAGCTGCTCATCGTGAAACGGTAGGGCGTGTGCTTTGAAGGAAGATAAAGCGGCTTAACCGGCGAAGGGCGTGAGATCTCGGGAAGGCTGCTGGTGATGGCTTTGAGCGTGAAGGCCGCCGGTAGATTCGCTTTGAGAGCGGCGACGACGGGATCGCCCTCGTGCGAGTGGGTGGAGAGGCCGTCTTTGGTGAAGGAGAGCGGCGTTTTGGCATTCAGCAGGGCGGGTACATCGAAAGCAAAATCAACCGCCGCATCGGCTGTGAGATCGAAATCGCCTTCAAAGGTCAGCGCCGTGCGGTTCGGGCTGCGGGCTAGGTGGTAGGAGAAACCACCGGTGGAGCCGTTTTTGGCGCGGAAGGCTCCTTCGAGGGCCATGAAGATGTAACCGCCCTGCCAGCTCCAGTGCAGACCGCACAAATTGGGATTGAGCGGATGATCTGCCGGATACTGCGAAGTAGGCGCGGCGTTCGTTTTCTCATCCAGGCCCAGGTGGAGGCGCAGCGCCTTGTATTTGCCAGCGGGAATGTTTTCCAGCGTGGTGCTCAGCCTTCGCTGCGCGGCATCCATCCAGGCGAGATGCGGGGATTCCAGCCAGGTGCCATCCGTCTTTTGCAGGGCAAAGCCGCTGAGGAGGAAGCTGCAGCGGCTGATGGAAAAGGTCTCGCCTGCGGTGGTGGCATAGCGCTGGGAATCGAGCAGCAGCGGCGCATCACCCGCCATGGGCGTGACGGAGAGATGGAGGGTGCTGGCGTGAACCGCCGTGCAGAGCGAGGCGAGCTGTAGGAGGCGCAGGAGCATGGCAGATTGAAAAGTGGAAACTGAAAACTGATAACGGAAAATTGGCCTGCCGGGAAGCAGCTTGCGTTCGGGCGTTTGCAGAGCATCTCACGGGCCGCATGCCGCCGCCTAAACGC
Organism: Verrucomicrobiaceae bacterium; assembly: GCA_040381795.1. Lineage (GTDB taxonomy): Bacteria > Verrucomicrobiota > Verrucomicrobiia > Verrucomicrobiales > Verrucomicrobiaceae > Prosthecobacter. The sequence goes on from JBEIGR010000635.1 coordinate 3,354, forward strand.
CAGGAACTGACCA
>JBEIGR010000636.1:0-3329 GCA_040381795.1 Verrucomicrobiaceae bacterium
CGGCGCTGACGTTTCCGCGTTACCTGAAGGACGTGAAGCACTTCGATGATGTGACGAACGGCTGGATCACCAGCGGGGCGCTCTTCATCGGCATCGGCGGGATCATGGTGGGCGGCTGGGGCACGGATTACCTCACGCGGCGTCACGGTCGCCGGCTGGGCCGCATGCTGCCGATGTCGGTGACGAAATTCATCGCGGCAGGTCTTTATCTCGTGGCGCTGTGGATGGACACGCCGTGGACGATCCTGCTGGCCTTTGGCATGGTGGCGTTCTTTGGCGATTTCGGCCTGCCGGCGATGTGGACGACGATGCAGGACATCAGCGGCAAGTATCAGGCGCAGCTTTTCGGCTGGGGAAACATGTGGGGGAATTTCGGTGCCGCCATCATGCCGATGCTCTTCACGGCGGTGTTGGAACGCTTCGATACGAATCACGACTACCACGAGGGCGTTTGGCTCTGTGCGGGGGCGTTTGTGCTCGCGGGGGTCTTTGCGCTTTTCGTGAACGCGGAAAAGCCGGTGACGGAGGAGTGAAGCTCCGATCAGGCGTTTTTCGGCAGGGTGAAGGAGCCTGTCGGCACCTCGAAGGTGCCGGTGGGGACTTCGGAGCGGCGAGCTTTGCGTTTCCCCCCGATGAAGGCGGGCCTGAAGGGCATTTTGCCCTCGGCTTTGAGGGCGCCGACTTCCTCTTCGCTGGCCCCATGGGCGCGAAGGCGGCTGGCTTCGTAAATTCGATCTCTTTGGATATCCAACATGTCTCTGGGGTTTTGCGGCGCTCAGACGCTCCGCCGAGGGCGCATGTTCAAAACTGGCCGGTGAGGAGCATCACCAAGGTACAAGCTTCTTCGCACGCGATTCCCGCAGAGGTCAATGCAACCTGTAGGGGTGCATTTTCCGTGCCGGGATTGAAAATCACCCGCTTGGGTTTCAGTGCGGTGAGTTTGTCCTTCAACGCCAACGAAATCGTCGGGCCGACATAGAGCGTGACGGTATCCACCGGGCCGGCAATCATGCTCAAATCGTCCACAACGGGTACGCCTTCGATCTCACTGAGCTTCGGATGCACGGGCACGACCTCGTGGCGGTACTGGCGGAGGAGGAGCAAGGCTTTGTGGCTGTAGCGCTCGGGATTGTCACTGGCGCCGATGATCACGACGCGTTCGGTTTTTGACGGGTTCATGAAATGGAATCCTCCTCGTCGAGGTGGAAAAGATGCAGCGCCCGGTGGGCCGCCGGAGCCAGCACAATGCCGATCACCGAGATGAACACCAGCCCGCTGAACAAGGCGTAGAAGGAGGCGAACAGCTTCGCCGCATCCGACTCCAGCGCATCCACCGGCCCCATGCCGCCGAGGATCATCGAGGCATTCAGCAGGCTGTCGATCCAGCCAAAACCGGCGAAGAAGTGGTAACCCAAGATGCCAATCGCCAGCGCCACGCCGATGACGACAAAGGCCAAGCCGAAGAACTTCGCCGCCCGCCGCAGAAAGACGTGGCGTGGGGCGAGAGGCTCGGTGCGGGATTCAAACATGATGTGCCATCATCCTGGCGCGGCGCGGATTTGCAACCGCGGGCCGGATCGCGGGAGGCTGTTCGGGAATGGTGTTTGTGTCCCCGCCGCTTGTCATGAGGTGCAAGAACCGCCTTCACCATCTAGTTTGACACTTCTCAACCACATGAAATCACTCGCTGTCCTGTTTTGCCTCGTTGCCGCTGCCTCCGCTGCGGAGCTCAAGTTCAAGAAATTCACCCTCACGGAGGAGTTTGTGGCCGAAGGCGCTCACTTCGCCGATTTCGATCACGATGGCGACAACGACATCTGCTCCGGCCGATTCATCTGGAAGGGCCCGGACTTCAAGGATCGCGTCAGCTTTGCGCCGAAGTTCGAAAAAGAACCCTACGACCCCGCCAAGGGCTACAGCGACTTCTTCCTGACCTACACCTACGACTTCAATGGTGACGGCTGGAGCGACATCATGGCCTACTCCTGGCCCGGCAAGGAAACGTGGGTGTTTGAGAACCCGCAGAACAAAAAGGAGGAGTGGACCCGCCACACCATCTTTGACATCACCGACGGCGAATCACCCGACTTCCTCGATGTGAATGGCGACGGCAAACCGGAGATCCTCGCGCACTCCAGCAGCGGCAAGCAGCCCTCCACCGACGGCCAGCTCGGCTATGCGGAGATCGATTGGGCGAATCCGCTCGGCAAAGCCCGCTTCCGCCCCATCACGCCGAAGTCGCCGGAGAACGACAAGAAGTACTTCCGTTACACGCACGGCTACGGCGCGGGCGATGTGAATGGCGACGGCCGCACCGACATCCTCGACAAGGAAGGCTGGCGCGAACAGCCCGCTGACACGAAGGCGGACAGCGACTGGAAATTTCACCCGCAGCTCTTCACCGTCGAAGGCGGCCGCGGCGGCTCCTTCCTGCTCGTTTACGATGTGAACGGCGACAAGCGTAACGACGTGATCACCGGCTACGATGCCCACGGTTACGGCTTCGGCTGGTTCGAGCAAAACGCCGACGGCAGCTTCAAGCAGCACAATCTCATGAGCAAAACCGTCGAGGAAAGCCCGGTGGGTGTGAAATTCAGCCAGCTCCATGCCATGCAGCTCGCCGACATGAATGGCGACGGCGTCATGGACGTGGTCACCGGCAAACGCCGCTGGGCCCACGGCCCGCTGAAGGACGACGAGCCAAACGCCGCCCCCGTGCTCTACTGGTTCGAGATCAAACGCGACGGCAAAGGCGGCGCGGAATTCATCCCGCATCAAATCGACGACAACAGCGGCGTCGGCACCCAGGTAACTCCCGGCGACGTGAACAAGGACGGCAAGATCGACGTCGTCATCGGCAACAAGAAGGGCGTGTTCGTCTTCCTGCAGGAGTAAGCCGCCTCAGTCGCGGCGCTGCGCCCACTTCTTGCCACGCGAGAGTGCCTGCAGCGTCTCGGCTAGGCATTTGGCGATGGTTTCCGGCTGCTTGGCCGTGCTGATCCACACCTTGTATTCCCGCTGATAAGTTGGCCGCAGCGTTTCAAAGAACGCGGCGGCCTTTTTGTTCTTTTTTAGGCCTTTCGCCAAGGCCTCGGGCATCGGCCATTCTTCGCGTGTTTTCGGCGGCGGTTCCGCGGTCTCATCGGCATCCAGGGCCACCGCCGCATGCAAAAGCCGCCGCAGCGCCTGCGCATCGAGTTTCTCCAGCGAGGTCATGCGTATGGAAAGGATGCTCGTGTTCGAATCGCCCTCCGTGAAGAGCTTCGTCATGACCCGCAGCCCGGTGCCGCGAAAGAAGGTGATGCCGAGATGCTTTTTGCAGGCGCTGA
>JBEIGR010000637.1:0-3326 GCA_040381795.1 Verrucomicrobiaceae bacterium
GGCGGTGACGCATCTCGTCATGCTCTTGCTCTTCGGGCTGCTCATCAAGCTGGGCGGAAGTTTTCTCGTCGAGCACATGGCGCAAGGGTTTAGCGCCGCGAACAAAGATCATGCTCTGCACCTGCTGGTGATGCTGTTCCCCTTTCTCCTGTGCTTTGGCATGAGCTTCCACCTCGGGGCCTGGCTGCGAGCGGACAAAAAATTCCTCATCGTGGCCACCGCTCCGCTGCTGGTGCCGCTGGCTATCATCGTGAGCCTCATTCTCACTCGACGTGCTCCCACCGTGGATGCGCTGCTGTTTGGCACGAACATCGGCTCCGCCCTGCAACTCACCCTGCTGATGCGTGCCGTCTCGCGGCAGTTGCCGTCGGAGCGTCGCTGGTGGCGTGTGTGCCTGCGGAAGTGGGAGCCCAAGCTGGGCGTCGTCATGCGCAATGCCATGCCCTTCCTCCTCGGTGGGCTGGCCTTTTCCAGTGCCTCCGTGGTGGATCAAACGATGGCCTCATGGCTCCCCGCAGGCAGCGTCACCGTGCTCAGCTACTCGGAAAAGCTCTGCATGATCATCCTCGGCGTCTCCGCCGGACCTCTGGCCGATGTGCTGTTCCCGTATTTCGCCGATCAGGTGGCCCGCCGGGATTGGAAAGGCCTGCGCCGCCGCCTCTTCATGAGCGTCGGCGTCATCGTTGGCCTGATGCTGCCGCTTGCCTTTTTGCTCGATTTCTTCGCCCCCACCATCGTGAGCCTGCTTTTCGAGCGTGGCGCCTTCCACCATGACGATACCACCCGCGTGGCGCATGTGCTGCGCTTTGGGGCGCTGCAAATCCCGTTCTACATCCTCGGCATCGTCACCGCCCGCGTCATCGTTTCCATGCAGGCCTCGCGCTTCATGCTGATCTTCTCGTTCGCCGCGCTGTTCGGCAATACGGGCCTGAACTGGCTCCTCATGCAAAACATGGGTGTCGCAGGCATCGCCCTTTCCACCGCCCTCGTGCATGGCATCAGCTCCATCGTCGCGTGCCTCTGGTGCCTGATGCTCATTCGTCGGAAGGAGGCCGAGTCATGAAGCTCGCCTTCATCATTCGTGATCTCGGCCACGGCGGTGCCCAGCGTCAGCTATCGATCCTCAGCGCCGGACTCGTGCGCGAAGGCCACGAAGTCTACGTGCTGCATTTCTACGGCGGCCCCTTCGAGCCTAGCCTCCGCGAAGCCGGTGTGAAGACCCTCTGCATCGGCAAAAAAAGCCGCTGGGACCTTCTCGGCTTCTTCTTCCGCCTCATCAAAGCCGCCCGAAGCGTCCAGCCGGAAGTCCTCCACGGCTTCCTCGCCGAATCAAACCTCATGGCCCTCTTCTTGAAGCCCTTCTGCGGCTTCCCGCGCATCGTGTGGGGCGTGCGTGATTCCCAAACCGATGCCCACCTCTGGGGCACGCTCGGCAAACTCAGCTTCCGCCTGAACTGCCTCCTCGCCCGCTTCGCCGGTGTCATCATCTGCAACTCCAAGGCCGGTCGTGATTACTACCTCGCCCGCGGCTATCCGGCGCACAAGACGCACGTCGTTCCCAACGGCATCGACACCGAGCGCTTCCAGCCTTCGCATCACGAGCATCCGCTCACCTTCGGCCTCGTCGGCCGACTCAGCCCGATGAAGGACCACGCGACCTTCCTCAAAGCGGCCGCCTTTGTCCCAAACTCCCGTTTCGTCATCGTCGGCAGTGGTGATGACGCTTACGCCCAGCAGATGCGTGACCTCGCCACCTCCCTTGGCGTGAATGTCACCTGGCTCCCCGCACAGAGCGACATGCCATCCGTGTATGCCACCTTCGACTGCCTCGTAAACTCGAGTGCCTTCGGCGAAGGCTTTTCCAATGTCATTGGTGAAGCCATGGCCTGCGGCGTGCCCTGCATCGCCAGCGATGTCGGCGACAGCGCCTGGATCATCGGCAACGCCGCACAAACTTTTCCTGCGGGTGATCACGAGGCGTTAGCCAAGTGCATGCTCGAATTCGCGAAGCAAAGTAGCCCTCTCGCTCCGCGAGAGGAGCCAGGCGATTCGACCATAGACAAATCTACCGAATTGGAAAACGTGTCGCAAGCACGGCCACGCTTTGCTCATCTCGCGGAGCGAGATGGCTACTGTACAAGCCCCCGCTCCCGCATCGTCGCCGAATTCAGCATCGAACGCCTCATCGAGCGCACGAGCCGTCTTCTCGGCAAAAAGGTCATGTGGGTCACCACCGGCCTCGGCAGCGGCGGCGCGGAAATGATGCTCGCGCAGCTCGTGAACGGCCTTCCGAACCTTCAGCACCTCGTCGTGAGCCTTACCGCCGGTGGCAAGCACGCCGCCAGTCTGCCAAACGTCCACAGCCTCGACATGCCAGCCGGCAAGCCGACGCTTTCTGCCTTGTGGAAGCTCTTCTGCCTCGTCCGTCGCGAAAAGCCGGATGTGCTCATGGGCTGGATGTACCATGGCTGCCTCGTTGCCAGCCTCGCCAAGTTCATGCGCTTCAATCAGGTGCCGATGATCTGGAACATCCGCCAGAGCCTCTACAACCTGAAACTCGAAAAACGCGGCTCCGCGATGGTCATCCGGGCGCTCGCATGGCTTTCGTGGCTGCCAAAACGCATCACCTACAACTCCCAGCTCAGCTCGCAGCAGCACGAAGCTATTGGTTACGCCAAATCGAAGACGCAGCTCATCGCGAACGGCTTTGATCTCGCGAAGTGGAAGCCCGACGTAAAACGAGTTTTCCAACTCGTTCCGAACGAGTTGGAAAACTCGTTCTACATCGGCCGCTTCGGCCGCAACGCCCCGATGAAGGACTATCCGACCTTCATCGAAGCCGCGAAACTCATCCACGCCAAGCATCCCGAGACACGTTTCATCATCGTCGGCGCCGAAACCGAGTCCCTCGATGTCCCACCCTTCATCACCGTCCTCGGCGAGCGTCACGACCTGCCGGAACTCACCGCGTCGCTGAACATCGCCGTGTCTTCATCGGCCTTCGGCGAAGGTTTCCCCAATGTCGTCGGCGAGGCGATGGCCTGCGCGGTGCCCGTCGTGGCCACGGACATCGGCGATACACGCTGGGTCATGGGCGAAACCGGTCGCCTCGTGCCGCCGTGTGATCCGCAGGCCCTCGCAAAGGCCTGCCTCGAAGTCCTCGACAGCGGCCTCACGCAGGACTTGGCCGCCCGCGAACGCATCGAACGGCATTTTTCCCTCACGAGCGTGTTGGGGCAGTTCGAGAGTCTTATCCGTGACGAAGGGACTCAAAAGACAAAAGCGACTGAAGCGAAACCTCTCACGTCTCACATCTCACCTCTTAC
>JBEIGR010000638.1:0-3326 GCA_040381795.1 Verrucomicrobiaceae bacterium
CCTCATATGCGTTACAACATCATCAGAATTCATGAATGGGCCATTAATGAGCGCTCCCCAGCCCGTGGCCTCGGGATGAAGGTCGGGGAGGAGCTTGGCGAGTTCGGTATCGCGACCGAAGAAGCGCTGGATCGTCGGTAGGTTCGAACGGGGAGATGAGGTAGGCAGAAGAATGGGGGCAGGAGAATGGGTACCGATGTTTTTATTCTTCTGCCCCCATTCTCCTGCCTGTTCTGCCTTCTGGGGGGCTTTAGCCAGCGGATGATGTTGTCGAAATCGCGGTCGGCGTGGAAACGATGGTAGCGCTTGAGCTTGGGGGAGATGTGCTTCGAGTCGGTCTCATCGAACAAGACGACGCGGATGGTCTCGACGATGCCGTTGGCTTCATAGACGCGGTGGCGGATGTCATCGGCCTCGCAGGCGGCTCCGAGACCGGTGCCGGGTGGCTGAGTTTTGTCGAAGCACTGGAACCAAGATCCGCTGCCGATGATGATGACGTGGCTGGTGTGGAGAGCGCAATCGCTGCTCCATTTGTCCCAGCCATCATTGGGGCCGCCGGGATGCTCTTCGAGGAAGAACTGGTCGAGGATCACGGTGATGCCGCTCGACCGCAGCCGCTCAGCGAAGGCCCGGACGCGATGGCGTTCGGTGTCGCTGGTCTGGCGGTAGCTGAGGAAGACTTCGGGCATGGGAGCTGAGGGGGGAGAGTGCCGAAAATAGGGACATCTGCATCCATCCTTTCGAGGCGGAACGGTTTTGGCTCCATCAGGACGAAATAGCTCTTCCAAAAAGCGGCCTTTTTCGATAAAACGGGCACCCGGAGTGTCACAGCAGGGCTCCGGGTCCAACCGCATGCTCCGTTTCGCCTTTCTCTTTCTCTTTGCCGCCGTCGTTTCTGCCTTCTCACAAGGCACCGGCCTCACGGGGCAATATTACGACACGGCAACCTTCGGCACGCTGAAGACGACGCGGACGGATGCGACGGTGAATTTCAATTTCAGCTCGGGGATTCCGGCGGGGACGGCGATCACGAATGCGGACACGTTTTCCATCGCGTGGTCGGGGCAGATCGAGCCGGAGTTCTCGGGGCTCTACACGTTTTATGTGTCGGCGGATGATGGGGCGCGGCTTTGGGTGAATGATCAGATGATCGCGAGCCGCACGTTTTTCACCACGCCGACAGAAATGCGCGGGCAGGTGAATCTGGAGGCGGGCAAGCGGGTGAACATCCGGCTGGAATACATCGAGCAGACGGGTGGGGCTTCGGTGAAGCTGGAATGGTCGTGTGCGTCGCGGGCGCGGGAGGTGATTCCGACTTCGCGGCTGTATCCGGCGCGAGTGGACAAGGCGGGCGGATCGCTGCTGCGGGAGCATTGGAGCGGGATCAGCGGGGGCTTGATCTCGTCGCTCACAGCGAATGCGAACTACCCGAGCAAGCCGGGTGGTCGCGAGTTCATCACGTCGTTCGAGTGCTTGGCGCAGGACTGGGCGGAGTCGTATGGCACGCGGGTCACGGGTTTCATCGTGCCGCCGGTGACGGGCAGTTACACCTTCGCGGTGAGCGGCGATGAAGTCGTCGAATTGTATGTGAGCACGGATGCGACGAGCGCGAACAAATCGCTCGCGGCGAGTGTGGCCTCGGCGACGGCGTTTCGGGCCTGGGGCACGCCTTCGAGTGCCAGGACGCTCGTCCAAGGTCAGCGCTATTATGTGGAGCTGTTGCACAAGGAAAACACGGGCACGGATCATTGGAGCGTGGGCTGGAAAAAGCCGGGAGATGCGGTTTTCAGCGTCGTTCCTGGTTCGGCGCTCGTGCAGCCGGGCCTCACGACGGCGCAGCCTGCGGAGACGAGTTTGCTCAACACAATGGCGCAGGATCATCCGCGTCTTTTTGCCACAGCGGAACGCTTTGCGAAGCTGAAAGCAGCGTATTTGAGTCCCACGGCATCGCAGGCGAAGACTTGGGCGCAAAACGCGATCACCAGTGCCAATGGCATCCTCACGGCGGTGCCGGTGGTGTATGCGCCGGATGTGCGCAGCGTGATCCTCGCGCAATCTCGCTCAGTGGTGGACCGCATGTATAAACTGGGTCTCGCGTGGCAGCTCACGGGCGATGCGCAGTATGCCGAGCGTGCCTGGACGGAGCTGAACACCGTGGCGGACAACACGCTGTTCCCAAACTGGAACCCCAGCCACTTCCTCGACACGGCGGAGATGACGCACGGCTGCGCCATCGGTTACGATTGGTTTTATCACTACTGGGACACCTCGCGGCGCACGACCATTCGCAACGCGATCATCAACAAAGGACTCACGCCGGGCCTCTCGCAGTTCACATCGAACGCAGGCTGGTCGCAAAGCGATGGCAACAATTGGAACCAAGTCTGCACCGGCGGCCTGAGTATGGGCGCATTGGTCGTCGGCACGGAATCCGAGGCGCTGGTGGAAAACATCCTCAATCGCTCCCTCAACTCCACGCGGCCTTGCTGGAAGCATTTCACTACCGACAACGGCGCCTGGTATGAAGGCCCGGGCTACTGGGGCTACACCACGGAGTATGGCATGAGGATGCTCGCCGGACTCGAATGGGTGCTGGGCAGTGATTTCGGCATCAGCAACACGCAAAATGTCTCCGAGGCTGGCTATGGGCCGATGAACTCGCTCGGCACCTCGAATGTCATCTTTAACTACGCCGATGCAGGCGCGGGCGGCGGCACCCGCGGGGCGCAGTTTCAGTGGATGGCACGGCGTTACGGCATCGCGGCCTATGATGGCTGGGAAAACACGGGCAGCGGCAGTGCGCTGAGTGCGTTGTGGTGGAATGATCACGCAGGCGTCACCGTGGCGAACAATGGCTCCGCACCTGACATGGCTTTTCACGGCGAGGTGGGCACGGCTTTCCAGCCACAGGAAATGGTCACCATGCGCGGCAAGTGGGCCGATAGCCGTGCGACCTTTGTCGGCACCAAAGGCGGGCAAATGGGCGCGGACCATGGCAATCTCGACGCGGGCACCTTTGTGCTCGATGCGCTCGGGAAGCGCTGGTTTCACGATCTCGGCGGCGACAACTACGCGCTGACCAATTACTTCAACGGCACGTCCAGCGCGGGCATCGACCGCTGGGACTACTACCGCATGAGGCCGGAGGGTCAGAACACGCTCGCCATCAATCCCGATGGCACCGCAGGCATGGTGCTGAATGCCGTCGCGCCGCTCACCGCGTATCAAAGCGAGCCTGGTGGCAGCGGTTCGTTCTCGATTCATGATCTCACGCCCGTTTACAGCGGCATGAGCAAGGTCTGGCGCGGCGTGCGCATGATGGGCGC
>JBEIGR010000639.1:0-3313 GCA_040381795.1 Verrucomicrobiaceae bacterium
AGGCCACCGCCGGCGAGCACCATGGAGAAGGCGGTGCCTTGATGCCCGCGCCCCCCGCGACCATCAAACTCCGGCGGACGACCGAACTCGGTGCCGACGACGATGAGGGTCTTGTCGAGAAGCTTCTTATCCTTCAAATCGCGAATCAGAGCGGCCAAAGCGGTGTCGAGTTCCTGGATGAGGAGGTGCTGGTTTTTGAAGCCTTCGTTGTGAATGTCCCAACCGGTGCCGTTCATGAAATTGAGGTTGTGGGAGACCTCGATGAAGCGCACGCCCGCCTGCACCAGACGACGCGAAAGCAGGCAACGCTGGCCGAACTCGCCGCCGTAGTCGTTGCGCAGGGCGGCAGGTTCTTCCTTGAGATTGAAATGCTTCATGAAGCTCGGTCCGGCGAGGCGCAGAGCCTCTTCCTGAGCCATTTGGTAATCCGCAGCAGCGCTGTTTTTCAAGGCACGGGCCATGAGCGGCTTCAGCAACTCCTGGCGGACCTTGGCGCGGTCGTTATCGACAAAATCAGGCCGCGTGAAGCCTGCGGGACCCGTTTCGGTGTCGGTGAGATAGACGTAGCCCGCCTTCGCTCCGAGGAAGCCGGGGCCTCGGCTCACATTCGGATAACCGATCAAAATATACGCCGGCACATTCTTATCCGCCGCCCCGCGCTGATGCGCGATGATGCTGCCGACGCTGGGGTAGGTTACATTGCCGGAGATCATGCGACCGGTGTGGACGATGTTCGTGGCAAAGGCATGCTCGTCGATGACGTGGTGGTTCACCGTGCGCATGGCGGTGACGTGCTCCATGACCTTCGCCGTCTTGCTGAGGTGCTCGCTCACCCGCACACCGGGAACGCTCGTTTCGACGGATTTGTAGAGCGAACCGGGCTTCGACGGCTTGCTGAGGTTATCGCCGAGGTCCTTTGGGTCAAAGGTATCGATCTGCCCCATGCCACCGCCGAGCCAGATGAAGATGCAATGCTCCGCCTTGCCCTTCGGCGTGTGGACAGGCGTGTTGTTGGCAAACAACGGCGATGCGCCGAGCGCAGCGGCGGAGGTGAGGAAAGAGCGGCGTTTCATGGTCGGATGAGTTTCGAGTTTCAGGTTCAAAGTTTCAAGGAGGCACTCTCAGGGCGCTAAACGGCGGGACAGAACCGTGTCTCCTATCAAACGCCGCCCGCAGCGCTTTTTCACGCCGCAGAGCACCTCACTTTCGTGGGGTGGTCAGTTCGCCGGGGTATCCTCGTCGATTCGTTCCTTCCAGTAGTCGGGGTGGACATTGAGATCGATGACGGACGGAAAAAACGCTGATAGGACGCTCATGTGACGCTGATATCAGGGTTTGGACATTAGCGTCTGATTAGCGTCCAATCAGCGGTTCAAAGTCCCAAACCACACGCCTCCTCGCGGTAGATCGGCTGAATGCATACGAAAGCTAAACACAATATTTGGCTCTAAGCTCGTCCAAAGCCTCAAAGGCGTCGCGGCACTCGACACGACCGGAAACGATCTCCTCCCAGCGCCGGTCCAAGGCTTCGGTCAAACCGTCGGGCAGATCAGAGAGAGCGGCCTTGTCGCCATCCGCAAGCGGGGGCGTTTGATGAAGCAGGGATGCTGCCTTGGAACTCATGGAAAGAAATTGTCCTGAATGGGGAACTTTGGCAATCCCGGAATTTATTGGGCATTCCTCAAGGACTGAAAGCCCACTCCGGTGCATTCAGCATGGCCCAGAGGATGTCTTCGAGGCGTTGGCGCCAATTGGGATCGAGCTTTTCGGTGGCGGGGTCGCCTTTGCGGGCGGCGGCTTCTTGGGCCATGCGGACGGTGGTGGCTTCGCCGTCGAGGTGATTGGACCAACTGACGTATTTTTCTCGGGTGCGGGTGCTCTGAGGTTTCGAGTTTAAGGGTTCAAGTTTCGAGATCCGCGTGTCGTAACCGGCGCCGAGGTGCTGGGAGTAGAGTTCTTTTTCTTCGGCACTCGGGCGGCGGGTGAGGAGTTGCAGGTAGATGTTTTCGATGAGCTGCTCAACGCTTTGCTTCTTCAAGGCCATCTGCGTGATGCCGTGGTCGTCGCTGAGGCGGGTGAGCCAGACGCCAACGGTGCCGTTGCTGATGATGGCGGGCTGCAAAACGTTCGGGGCTTGGTCGCGGACGCTAGTGGGGTCCTGGCGGGCACCGCGCCAGCCGAAGGCGCTCAAGACATCGCCGACGGCCTGGATGCGCGGCAGGGCGAGGCTGGGGCGATCACGCTCGTTGCTGGTGCTGGTGAGCATCCAGCTACGGCGTGGTTTGCCGAGGTGAATGGCGTTTTTGAGATCGCGAGTGTTGTCGATGTCGAGGCAGACTTCTTCGGTTTTGAAGGGCTTACCGGTGGCGGCGAAGAGGCTGTCCACGATCTGCTCGGCCATGAGGCGGCGCGGCGCGGGAGCGGCAAAGACGGGGCTGGTTTCCCTCAGCTCGGCATCGGTGGCACGCTGGTAGGCGTGGGAGGTCATGATGAGGCGGGCGAGGTGTTTCATGTCGTAACCGCCGCGCACGAACTCGCGTCCGAGATACTTCAGCAGCTCGGGATGGGAAGGTTTGCCCTTTTCCCAATCGGCGACGGGTTCGACGATGCCACGGCCCATGAAGCGTGCCCACACGCGGTTGGCCATGACTTGAGCGAAGCGTTCGTTTTGCGGCGCGGTGATGAGCGCGGCGAGTTGCTCGCGGGTGCTGGTGGGATCTTCGGCGAGCTTGGCGGCGGATTCGTCGCAGAACTCGGTGAGCGACCACTTCGGCGGCACTTTGCTGCCGACTTTGAGTGTGATGTTGATGAGCGGCTTGCGGCCCATGTCTTTGAAGCGATCCAAGCTGACGCTGCTGGTGAGCGGCACCGCGATTTCCTTCGTATTGAGCATGGCGGCGATCTTGAAAAGGTCCTCCTGCGTGCTCTTTGCAGCAGGGGCGTCGTGGCAACGGGCGCACTTCATTTCCACGCCGAGGAAGGCCGCGCCGATGATGGTGCCCTTCGCCGCCATGGGCACATCGTTCTGCGAGGCGGTGGCAAAGCCCGCGGGGCCGCCGAGGCGCTCGCTGCCTTTCATTTGCAGCAGTTCGGTGACGAAGAAGTCCATCGGCTTGTTGTCACGCAGCGACTCGTAGAGCCACCAGCGGAAGGGGCCGGTGTTGTTCAGCGTGGGGTTGAGGATGTTTGGATTTTCCGCAAGCACGTCCTGCCAGTAACCCATCCAGTGATCAGCCCAGCGCGGGTCAGCGAGGAGTTTGTCGATGACGGCTTTACGGTCGGGGTTCTTTTCAAAGGCGGTGATCTCGGCGAG
>JBEIGR010000640.1:0-3302 GCA_040381795.1 Verrucomicrobiaceae bacterium
CAACTGGCTCACACACCCATGGAAGCCCCGCATCGGTATCCAATACAACTACAGCCCCGGTGACAGCAATGCGGCGGATGGAGACATCGGCACCTTCCAAAATCTGTATCCCACGAACCACCTCTTCTATGGCTACATGGATACCACGGGCTGGATCAACATGCATAATCCTCAGCTCAACATCAGCTTCTCCCCCACGCCAAAGCTGAAGGTCATGCTCGACTATCACCTCTACTGGAACGCCACAAACTCTGACGCCTGGTATCGCGTGAACGGCGTCACCACCGTGCGCCCGCTGAACGCCGCGGCCACCGGTGCAAACAGCTCCTTCCGCGGCCAGGAAATCGACCTCACCGCCATCTACAAGCTCAACCCTCACGTCGCCATCATGGGTGGTTACAGCTACTTTTTTGCCGGGGACTACCTTCAGGCAACTGGGGCCGCTGATAACGCCCAGTTCGGCTATGTGCAGGTGCAGATCGACTTTTAAACCGCACCCGTCATGCAGATCACGCCGCTCATTCCTGACAACGCCCCCTTCACCACCGAGCAACGCGCTTGGTTGAATGGCTTCCTCGCCGGAGTCCTCCAGCGCGGCGGTGGCATGAGCGGCATTTCAGCACCTGCCGAGGCGAAAACGCCTCTGCTCATCGCCTTCGGCAGTCAGAGCGGCAACGCGGAAAGTTTGGCCAAGCGGCTGGCCAGGGAAGCATCGGGTCGGGGCTTCGCGGCGCGAGCTGCGGGCCTCGACTCGCTGCAACCAGCCGATCTCATCCAAGACAAGAACGTCCTCCTCATCACCTCCACTTGGGGCGAGGGCGACATGCCCGACAACGCCGTCTCCTTCTGGGACAGCATCAATCAAAACGGCAGCAGCCCCAAGTTCGACGGCGTCCAATACTCCGTCCTCGCCCTCGGCGACAAAAACTACGCCGACACCTTCTGCCTCGCTGGCAAGAAACTCGATCAACGCCTCGCCGAGCTCGGTGCGAAGCGCATCGTGGACCGCGTGGACTGCGATGTGGAGTTTGATGACCTTGCGAAGGTGTGGTCCTCAAACGCTTTCATCATCCTCAGCGGCAAAGAAAGTGGCACAGGTTTTCAACCTGTGCAGGCCACTGAAGAAACCACTGGCTGGTCCAAGAAAAAGCCCTTCCCCGCCAAACTCATCGCCAACCAGGCTCTAAACACCCCCGGCAGCTCCAAAGACACCCGCCACATCGCCTTCTCTCTCACTGGCAGCGGCCTCACCTATGAAACCGGAGACGCCCTCGGCGTCTTCGTCCAAAACAGCCCGGAAGTCGTCGATGCGGTCATCGCTGCACACGGATTCGATCCGAATGCCCAAGTCGGCACCAAAACACTTCGCGAGGCCCTTCTCGCCGATTACGAAGTCCGCAGCCTCCTCGGCAAAACGCCCGAACCCGGCCTCACGCTCGATTCCTTCCTCGAAAACCTCCGCAAACTCCAACCACGCCTCTACTCCATCGCCAGCAGCATCAAGGCGCATGCCGATGAAGTGCATCTCTGCGTCGGAGCGGTGCGCTACAGCACGGATGGCATCGCTCATCAAGGGGTCGCCAGCACCTTCCTCGCGGATCGTCTGCCGCTCGGCGAGACCACCGGCATCTACTTTCACGCCGCCAACCACTTCCGCCTGCCAACCGACCTCACCAAGCCCATCATCATGGTCGGCCCCGGCACCGGTATCGCGCCCTTCCGTGCCTTCCTCGAAGAACGCGAGGCCACCAAAGCCCCCGGCAAAAACTGGCTCTTCTTTGGCGATCAAAAACGCGCCTCCGACTTCCTCTACCACGATCAAATCATCGCCTGGGTTCAAAGCGGCCATCTCACCCGCCTCGACACCGCCTTCAGCCGCGATCAGGAGGAAAAAATCTACGTCCAAACCCGCATGCTCCAAGCCGCCAGCGAACTCTGGCAATGGCTCGAAGAAGGCGCCCACTTCTACGTCTGCGGCGATGCCAAACGCATGGCGAAGGACGTCGATGATGCTCTTCACCAAATCATCCAAACCCAAGGCGGCAAAACAGCCGACGAGGCCGCCGCCTACGTCGCCCAAATGAAAAAGGAGAAACGCTATGCCCGCGATGTCTATTGATGCACCACGCGTGACCAGCGCCCCCATCGGCGAGGACTTCACTGGCGAGCAGAAGCGCTACCTGGAAGGCTTCTTCGCCGGCATCGCAGCAGGCGGTGTGAGCTTCGGTGATCTCGCGCCGGCTCCCGCTGCGCCAGCGGGACCTGCTCTCGATGATTTGACCAAAGAAGAGCGCATCAAACGCGAACTTCATCCCTTCGATGCCATCGAGCAGCTCGTGCTGGATGCACGCTGGAACGCCAAGCCGGAACCCGAATCGGTCTTCCGCTACAAGTGGAATGGTCTGTTCTGGCTGAATCCCGTCAAAGACGGCTACATGTGCCGTCTGCGTATCCCGGGCGGCGTGGTGAAGGGCTACCAACTTCGTGAACTGGCCTCGATCACGAGTGAACTGACCTCCGGCTACATCCAGATCACCACGCGAAACAATTTTCAGATTCGCCTCATCGAGCCGAAGAACTGCCCGGAAGTGCTTCGCCGCATCCAAGGCTGCGGTTTGCACTCCAAAGGCGCGGGTGCGGACAACATCCGCAACATCACGATGAACCCCTGCGCGGGCTACGATCCGTATGAACTCATCGATGTGCGTCCGCTGGTGAATGAACTGGCCACGCTCATCATCGGCTCGAAGGAATTCTACGACCTGCCGCACAAGTTCAACATAGCCTACGACGGCGGTGGACTGATTTCCTCCGTCGAAGACACGAACGACATCGGTGCCAGCGCGGTGAAGATCGGCGATGAAGTGTATTTCCGCATCTTGCTCGGCGGTGTCACCGGCCATCAGACCTTCGCCAGCGATTGGGGCGTCATTGTGAAGCCGGAGCAGCTCAACGACGTCATGGTGGCCTTGCTGCGGGTCTTCATTCAGTTCGGCGACCGCACGAATCGCAAGAAGGCCCGCTTCAAATATGTCATCGAGGACAAAGGACTCGATGGCGTGCTCGCAGAAGCGGAAAAGCATCTCAAATTCAAGCTCACCCGCCTTCCGCCCGATTCACCGACGCAGGAGAAGCGCTCCCATTCGCAGCAAGGGCATTCGCACGTCGGCATTTACCCGCAGAAGCAGGAAGGGCTCGTTTATGTCGGTGCCAGCGTGCCCGTCGGCCAGATGACAGCGAAGCAAATGGAGCGCGTCGCTGACCTCGCCGACAGCTACGGCAGCGGAGAGGTGCGACTCACC
>JBEIGR010000641.1:0-3302 GCA_040381795.1 Verrucomicrobiaceae bacterium
ACTCGCTGATCCAAAACATCAAAGCCAATGCAAGGGGGCTGCCCAACTTCGCCAACTTCCGCATCCGTATCCTGTTCTACTGCGCCAAGCTCGACATGATGCCTGCCTGATCAAAACCCCAGCTTTTTGCCCGAAGAGCCCTTCTTGAAAACACTGAAGAAATGACCTTCTACGCGGACAGCTCCTGGTGGCTGGCCGTGAAATGCCGGCACGACATGCACCACAGGCGTGCTTGGCGTTTCTTTGACCGAAATCCAGACGGTGAGGTCATGTGGACGCCGTGGCAGCGTGTCGAGGTCTTCAACTGCTTCCTCCAGGCCGAGAGGCACGGGCTGGTGGATGAGAGTGAAGGCAGGCAGATGATCCGGCTTCTCGATCAGGAGGTGCGGCTCGGCTACTGGCCCCACCGTGAAATCTCATGGACCAATGCCATCCGTCGTGCTTGCCAGATTTCGGCAGATCACTCGCTGGATTTGATTGTCCGCGGGATGGATCTTTTTCATGTGGCCATCGCGCTGGAATTGAAGGCGGAAGGCTTTTTGTCTTTTGACGAGGAGCAGATGGAGCTGGCGGCACGAGCAGGGCTGCGACTCGTGAAATTGTAGATGCTTTACTTTTTGCCCGTCTCTTCGAAGAGGGAACCCGTGATGAAGAGGAACCTCGAAACGCCTTCGGAAGGCTGGGAGCCCAAAACAACGGTCTGACCGTCCCAAATGGTGATGGCGGTGGAAATGCCGCTGGCGGGGGTTTGATCCTGCGAGTTCGTGAGAATGCGAATGTTCATCTCGATGGTGTTACCATCGGGGCCTACTATGGGCTCGATTTTCATCTCCTGACCTCCCATGGCGGCGGGGAGGAGATACTTCGGTGGCTTCGGATTGGGCTTCAGCACTTCCAGCTTGGCATCGGAGACGGCAAGGCTCTTCATTATCCTTTCGAATTGAGGATCAGTGAAGATGCCACCCACGGTGAACTGTCGCCGCACAGCGAGTGGCGGCGGCTCGCTCGCTACAGGCGTTTGGATGGGTTGTGCCTTTTCGGTCGAAGGTAGCAGCCAGTCATGCAGTTGCTTCACATTGTCGCCTTTCATCTCGACGACTTTCACGCTGAGATGCACGCTCTTTTTGACCTCGCCCTGAATCAGGGCATCGAGCCACACTTCAATCAGCTCCAGGTTGGCTTTGGTGTTCCGCACGGTGAGTTTTCCATCCTTGAGCGACGCGTCCGCGCCTTTTGGGAAGGCGATGCCAGCGGCTTTGAGAACCTCGACAGGCGTTTTGTCCTGCGGAAAACTTTTGGGCAGCTTGTAAGCACGCACGGCCCATTCGCTGACGGCTTTGTCAGGCATATCGACACCAGTGCTGGAGGGCTGCATGGTGGCGGTGGATTCAAAGTTGATGGCTTTCTGGCCGAAGGGATTCAGCGCCTCGGCGATGATAAGCACGGTGACGGGCTTCTTCGCGGCGGTGAGATGCAGGACGAGCGTTTCAGCGCTGGCGAGCGTGGCTTTGGACGCGGTGGTGAAGGTTTGCACGCGACTCCAATTGGTCTTGGCATCCTGCTCGGGCAGCCACGGCTGGTCAACCCACGGATGGTCAGAGTCGAGATCGACACCGAGTTCGACTTTGGCCTCAATGCTAGCCTTGCCATCCGGTGCCGGAGTGGCCGTGAGATGGATGCGCGGGCCGATGTATTTGAGTTCAATGGCACCCAGCTTGTCCCACGGCTTCGGCGGAAGAATTTCGCGCACGACCTCGACGGTGGCCCTCTGGCCCATCTTAGTAGTTACGTTTGGGGCGCTCATGAGGTCGAAGCCTTTTTGCTGCGAGTGCTTCTCCAGGAGTTTCTTGGTTTCCTCAGGCTTCAAGATGGCTTCGTGCTGGCTGAGATGTTTTTCGGCCTGGATAAGCATGCACTGAAGGTAAACCTGTGGCAGCCGTTTGTGCAGACGGTCGATGATGGCTTCAATCTGATCCAGCGAGGCACGCGTGTGACGCACGATGAGCTGCGAGGTGGCCGCCTGAAACAAGGCACTCGCACCTTCTGGAAAGGTGACGCCTTGCTTTTCGAGTACCTGCTGGGCGGTGAGCTTCTCCGGTGGAGGTGCGGCGGCAAAAGGATCGCCAGCAAAAGGATCACGCGGCTTCTGGCCGAGGGTCAGGAAATCTGGCCCGACTCGGTAGATCCGCGTGAACATCGTCTTTTCCTTGGGATCTGCTTGACGCGTTTGCTGCGCTGATGCCGTCGCAAGGCCAAAAGAGGCCGCGACGAAGGGCGCGAGCACGGCGAAGGCTGCACAGCCGAGCACAAACAACGCACCGACCTTCTTTCGCACGCCACGGGCTTCCATCAGTGCCACGAGACGATCCTGGAGCCGACGAGCCGGACGTGAGCGTGCAATCGACATCGCAAAACGCGAGGGGGATGGCTTGGCCGCCCAGCTGAGCAGGAAGTCGATGTAGGATGACTGATCCGGCTCTTCTTCGACGGCGGCCGCGTCACAGGCCTCCTCGCGGGCGCGGGAAAATTCCTCGATGAGGGCATGGGCGAAGGGATTCCACCACAGGAAGGCGAGGGCGATATTTTGCAGCAGAACCGCCACGGTGTCGTGCATCCGCAGGTGCTCGCTCTCATGACGGATGAGCCAGCGCCATTGCGGCGGGGTGAGTTCTTGAAATGCGGAGGCAGGCACCGCGATGACGGGAAAGAACCAGCCAGCGACACAGGGCGTGCAACGGGCGTCACACACCGCAAGACGTTCAAAAGGCAGATCCCGAGGCAGCGTGTTGATTTCCGCCTGCGTCAGGTCGCGGAGGCTCCATGCCCAGCGCTGAAGGCGGACGCTTTGAACCAGCAATCGCAGGAGCAATAGGGCGGTGACGAGCCACGAGAGGCGGTGCAGCCATTTGACGCTGTCGTTCAGATCCCATGGTGGCGTGGTAGGGACGGACACGGTCTGGGGCATCACCTTTTGCGGCTCCACTTTCACCCGCCAGTCGTGCTCGAAGGTCTCGCGAATCGGTGTGAGGACAGGGACATGCTGCTTTGTCGGAAAAAGATCCCGCATCGAGATGTCGAACGGGCTGTAGAGGCACATCAGCACCGCGAGATTTGCGAGGATGCAACGGCGCAGGGCATCGCGAATGATGAAACGCACCAGCAGCCAGGCCGCCGAGCCGATGACGAGGCTGTGCACCAGGAAATTGATGAAGGTGATGGTTTCGGTGCTCATGACTCGGCTCCTCCTTTCCTGCCTCGGACGAGCTTGCGCAGCTCCGCCAGCTCCTCTTCGGTGATCTCGC
>JBEIGR010000642.1:0-3292 GCA_040381795.1 Verrucomicrobiaceae bacterium
AGCGGCACGCAAAGCTCCAAAGCCATCATTCTGGACCTCGACACAGGCAAAATCCTCGCCTCCGGCCATTCGACCTATGATTTGATCGAAGGCCTGCCGCCCGGCCATTTGGAGCAAGACCCGCGGACGTGGACCGATGCGGTGGATGCGTGCGTTCAGCAGTGCCTGGAGCAGCTCGGCGCGGACAAAAAGAAGATCGCGGGCATCGGCGTGAGTGGTCAGCAGCACGGCCTAGTGGCTCTTGGAGCCGACGACAAGCCCGTGCGCCCCGCGAAGCTGTGGTGCGATACCTCCACGCAGGCGCAGTGTGCCGAGATCGCGCATCATTTCGGCGGCCAGCCGGGGGTGATTGCGATGGCGGGCAATGCGATGCTGCCAGGCTACACGATTCCGAAGCTGCTGTGGATGAAGCAGAACGAGCCGGAGAATTTTGCGAAGACGAAGACCATCCTGCTGCCGCATGATTATCTCAACTTCTGGCTCAGCGGCGTGAAGCGCATGGAATACGGCGATGCTTCCGGCATGGGCATCCTCAATGTGAACACGCGCCAGTGGTGCTACGAGATCTGCGACTACATCGACCCCAGCGTGTGGAGCATGCTGCCGCCGCTTGGATCGTCAAAGGCCGTGCACGGCACGCTGCGTCGTGAGCTGGCGGTGAAGTGGGGGCTGAATTTCGATGTCATCATCAGCGCCGGCGGTGGCGACAACATGATGGGCGCCATCGGCACTGGAAACATCAAGCCGGGCGTCGTGACCGCCAGCTTTGGCACCAGCGGCACGCTGTATGGCGTGGCCGGCAGCCCGGTAGTGGATGGCCAGGGAGAAGTGGCGGCGTTTTGCGACAGCACGGACCAGTGGCTGCCGCTTGTCTGCACGATGAATGTCACCGTCGTGACCGAGCAGGTGCGTGAGATGTTCCGCTGGGATTTGAAGCAGCTCGAAGTCGCCGTGAAATCCGCTCCCGTCGGTGCGGACGGTCTGATGTTTCTGCCTTACCTCAATGGCGAGCGCACCCCGAACCTCCCGAATGGCACCGGCGTGATCCACGGCCTGCGCCCCACAAACATGACACCTGCCAACATGGCCCGCGCCGCCGTGGAAGGTGCCACGCTCGGCCTGGCGTATGGTTTGAAGCGCTTCCGTGACCTCGGCATGAACCCCACGGAGATCCGCCTGACCGGCGGTGGCAGCAAAAGCGCCACCTGGCGTCAAATCGCGGCCGATTGCTTCAACGCGGAAGTCGTCACGCTGAACACCAGCGAAGGAGCCGCCCTCGGTGGAGCCATCCAGGCCGCCTACGCCCATGCCAACCAAGGCGGCACTGAAAAGGTGAGCTACGAGGCGCTTTGCGCCAAACTCGTCACCCTCGACGAAAGCACCCGCTGCAAGCCCAACGCCGAAAACGCCGCAAAGTATGCCGCCCAGCTCGAAAAGCAGATGGAACTCACCGGCAGGCTGAATCAGACAGGGTGGCTGTGAGCCTCCAGAACGCTTTTTGTCATTCGAGTTTGCCCTCGCTATGCCCCGCAAAATCCGAGAACTCATCCGAGACCTGGAACAGGCGGGTTTTTACCTCGTCAAAGGCTAGGGCAAGGGTGATCACCGCAAGTTTCGGCATCCGAAAGTAGCCCGGTTTGTGATCCTTGATGGGCAAGATGCGCATCATTACCAAGAGAAGCATGTCAAACAACGCATCCGGGAGACCAATGCATGAGAACACAAATCCAACGAGTCGCCGAACGCTATCTAAAGCTCGTCCGCTGGAGTGACGAGGATGGAGTCTTCGTGGGCAGCATCCCGGATCTGTGCGGGGATTGTTGTCACGGTGACACAGAGGCCGAGGTCTATGAGAAGCTCGTCCTGATCGCCGAGGATCTGGTCGCGGATTACTTGGAAGAAGGCAGCACGCTGAAGCTCCCGCCCGTCTCCGTGCGGCCCATGCGCGAGCTGGCTGCCGCCTGAATCTAAAAGATGCACCCGCCGTGCATGTTTTGGCGTTCACTGTGCCAAAAGAGGCAAAGCGGGCGGTGAACGCCAAGGGGCGGTGGGACGATTCGTTTGATGCTGCATGTCACAGGCACGTCCCATCCTCTTTTTGCTCGCCGCATTGGCGGTGATCACAGCGGCATCGTTTTTCATCAAGCAGCCGGAGCCTGCTCCGCGTAAGCCAGCGGCCAAAATGACTGGAAATCTCGCCGCACCCGGAACTTCGCCCGTCATTCCGATGGTCACAGCGAAGATGAAGGACGGAAAGGTCCTCTTTGAAAATGTGTGTTCGGCCTGCCACGGCATGGATGGAGGCGGGAAAGCGGAACTGAAATCGCCCGCCATTGCTTCACTGCCGGAGTACTACGCGAAGAATCAGATCGCCAGCTTTCGTGAAGGCCGCCGGGGCCATCACCCGGAGGACACGCAGTCATTTCTGATGGGCAGCATCGCCAAGCAGCTCACCGTAGCGCAAGCGGAGGCGGTGATCACGCACCTCACGAAAATGCCGCGCACCATCCCAGCAGAGATCGAAAAAGACTCGAAGGAAGCGGATCTCGCCAACGGCATGATGCTCTTCCAGGAGCGGTGCATGGAGTGCCATCGCTACAATGCAAGCGGCGAGATCGCCTTTGCCAGCCCTCCTTTGATCGGCCAGCAGGCGTGGTATCTGACGGAGCAGATCCACAAGTTCAAAGACGGGCGACGCGGCACGGTGAAGGGCGATGTGAACGGTGCGAAGATGGTGCTCTCGTCCAACTTCATCGAAGATAAGCAGATGCTGCGAGACATCGTAGCCTACATCGTCTCGCTCAATCCCAAGCCGGAAGGGGCGGCGGTGAAGGACGAAAGCCCCTTTGAGTCAGCCTCCCGATGAACCGCAGGCGTTGACACAGGGCGGCACGCATGCCAAACACGGCGCTTCCACACGCGCCGCTTGAAGTACCTCACCATCATCCGCCACGCCAAATCCAGCTGGGATCAGCCGGGTGTGCCGGATCATGACCGGACGCTGAATGACCGTGGTCGCCGGGCCGCACCCGCCGTGGCAGCCTTTCTCCACCGCACCTACTTCGGCGGCGGTGGCGGGGAAAAGCTCCTGCCATCACCCGACCGGCTCGTCAGCAGCACAGCTCAGCGTGCTCTGAACACCGCTCAAATCATGCGTGAGACCTTTGCGATGCCGGCCGAGGGCATGCTGCTCGATTCCAAGCTCTACCTGGCCCAACCGACGACGATCCTGGATTGCGTCCGCAACTTTGATGAGAAATGGAATCACGTTTGCATCTTCGGCCACAATCCC
>JBEIGR010000643.1:0-3282 GCA_040381795.1 Verrucomicrobiaceae bacterium
CGGCAATGGCCGAGTGCAGGGCTTCCGCCGCAAAGACATCCATGAGGCACGTCAAAATGCGGCGGCAAACGCCGCCAAGTAGGAAGCCGCCCCAGAAACGCAAAACGGGCCGGAGAATGAATCCGGCCCGCTTGGGAAAACGCTGGCTGTGAGTCGAACAGGCCTACTTCGCAGCCTCGGCAATGATGCTGACCAGTCGCGGGCAGAGCACCGAATGCGAAAACTCGGCTCCAAGAGCCTGCGCGGCGGCATTCGGCGGCTGCGGGCCTTTTTGCGCCGCCGCACGAATTTCAGCCAGGATGCGATCCACATCCCCGTGCTGAGCTAAACGGGCATAAGCAGGGTCATTCAAGCGGCGCACGATGTCGCCACCATGGCTTTGCTCCGGCCCGACGAACAACAGCGGAATGCCGAGCGTGAGGATGTTGTAGATTTTGCAGGGATGCACGATGCCGACGAAAGGATCGCCCATCACGACGAGATGCAGGTCCGCACTGGAGAGCGAACCGGAAAGCTCCTCCATCGGCTGATAAGGCAGCGTGGTGATATTCGGTAGGGCTTTGTCCTTCTGAAACGCCTGCACCTTCTTGAACTCGCTGCCACCACCCACAAAGAGGAAGTGGATGTGATCCTCACTTTTCAGAGCCTCCGCAGCCGCCAGCACCGTATCGAGCGGATGGCAGGGGCTGTGATTGCCGGAATACATGACGATGAACTTGCCGGTGAGCCCATGCTTGGCCCGGAAGGCCTCGCGAGCAGGTGGATCGAAGCGCACGGCCTGATCGTGAGACCACGGCGCATCGGTGTGAATGACCCGAGGTTGCACGCCTTTGGCGATCAAGCGATCCGCCATGAAGCGATCCAGCGCGATGATGCGTGCGGCCTGCCGGAAGCTCCAGTTTTGGATGAAGGTCAGCGTGCGCTCGACGATGCCGCCCGCTTTGAGCCAACCAGCCGCCACGGCTTCATCAGGATTGAGGTCCATCACCCATGGCACCACGGCACCGCCTTTGAGTTTCGCCGCCACCGTGCCCAGCGTGGAGATGAGTGGCGGAGAAGTGAGGCAGACGGTGACATCATGCCTGGGCATGAAAAGAAGGATGCGGGCCGCGTTCAGCCAAAAGATGCCAAAATCCACCAGCCGCCGCCATTTGGCCTTCTTGCCGAGTCCGGGCGTCCAGATTCGATGGATGTCGATGCCATTCCAAGTCTCCCGCACAGGAAACCGCCGCGTCGGATCATCATAACCGCGACTAGATGCCACGGCGGTGACGTGATGTCCCGCCTTAACCAATTCCAATGCCAGATCCGTGAGATGCTGCGCGGTGGCCACATGATCGGGGTGGAAGCACTGGTTGATCAAGAGGATGCGCAATCCGCTTTCGAATCGGGCAGGTGGGTGATTGGGCGTCATCGTCAAAGGCCCTGGATAATGGTTTCGTAAAGCTCTCTGAGTCTGATCCCGGTAGCAGCCATGCCATGATGTGACCAGGCGTATGCACGGGCCGCCTGACCAAGCTTTACACTTTCGTCCTGGCTGGAAAGCACCTTTAAAACAGCCGGAGCAATGGCATCCGCCCTACATGGGATCAGGCTCACAGCTCCTTCGCGGGCTGCGGATACCGCCAGAGCAACTTGATCGGTGGCAACGCATGGCAGCCCAGCCGCCATCGCCTCCAGTAGAGCCATTCCAAAGTTCTCCGAATGCGAGGGAAGGCAGAACACCTTTGCCGCGGCCAGCGCCGAGAGTTTCATCTCTCCACCAAGGAAACCGGCCCATGTAACTGTCTCGAGCACACCTTGCACATCAGCCAGACGGCGCAGTTCTTCTATGAGCTGCGGTGGGCCATCTCCCACGATGACCAACCGGGCATCGGTCACCGTCTTTCGAATCTCCCGGAAGGCCGGAATCAGCATTTCGATCCCTTTCTTTCGATCTACCCTCGATATGAAAACGACTCGGGGACCGCTCTCAGCCTCAGGAAAACGCTTCAAAAAGAGCGACGGACTGGGCAGGTGTTCGAAGTCCGCCAGATCAATGCCGAGAGGGATGATCACCGTCTTCGAACGAATGCCGAGACGTGCCACGTCCTCGGCTTCATCACGGCTGGTGAAGTGCATCGCCGCAGCCCGATCAAAGAAAGGCTTCTCGACGAGTCTAAAGAACCACCTTTTAAGCCGCGGACGCCGGTTTTCCATCCCCCAGCGATTCAGAATGCCCAGCGGACGCACCACAAAAGGAACTCCCGCCTTGGCCGCAGCCCGACAAGCCGCCCAACTGGAGTAGGTGAACACTCCATGAATGTGGATCAAGTCATAGTCTCCTGCGTGACGAGCAAGCCATCTTCCAAGCGACAGCGAGACGCGGTAAGGGCGGAAGGAGAGTCCGAACGAGAGGCGATGAAAGCCCTCCGTGTCGCTGATAAACCCATCCGACGAAGCACTCTTTGGCAGGGTCTCATCAATCGTAGCCACATGCACCTCGACTCCCGCAGCTGCTAAACCACGAGCCATCACTGGCATGGCTGCGGCTGGCCCTCCGTAAGAGGCTGCCAAGCTGGGAATGACATGCAAGACACGCATCTCGATGGATCAAAGGCCCTTAAGCCACTGCTGAAGCATGAAAACCGTCCACACTTGATACCAAGGCGGGTTCGTCCCCGGCAATAGGGCTGCCGCATCCTTGAATTCATTTCCCCAGCGCTCCGATAGCCATTTGTCGAAAGGGAACATAAATCCCCGCTTTGGCTGGTTCTTGACCCAATCTGGAATTTCCGGAACCGCATCGAGCAGCAACTGCTTTCCTGCCTGGATGCGAAACCGGGACGGGATCTTCGAGATTGATTCAAACAATACTTTGTCCACAAACGGCACACGTAGCTCCAAGCCATGCCGCATGCTCATGACATCACTGTCACGCAGAAGCTGATTGCGCATGTAATAACTGACTTCGCATGCGCTGACCGCGTCTGCCTCATTGGCCATCTCAAAGGCCTCATAGGGTGGAGGTGGTTCGATTCCGTCTTTGCTACCAGTGATGGCCTGGACGAGTCCGGCGGCTTCACGCTGGGAGAAAATTCCCCGGAACGCCCTGTAAGCCTCGGACACAGAAGGCCTGCCGCCAAGATAGGCTCCTAAACGCCGGAAGCGGGACGGCATCGCCGGGATTTGTAGCAACGCGGAGGAGAGTGACGCTAGGCCCGGCACAGCATGAACCGCTTTTCCCATGGCCACCAGACGGGGAATCTTCTGAAAGCTCGGGTACCCTCCAAAAAACTCATC
>JBEIGR010000644.1:0-3276 GCA_040381795.1 Verrucomicrobiaceae bacterium
CCCAATGCTGGGCACGGCAGGACATCAACACCGCTTGGAACGCCGTCGCCCGCTCGCCACTGAACGCGACCGAGAAGCAACTCATGTTCAATGAACTCTGGGGATGAAGCCACCATGCCAACCGCGCCGCGACAGCACCGACAACGACTACCCCGAGCGGATCCGCGAGCGGTTTGCCGAGGCGCTTGCAGGAACTCCGGGAGCTTTGTGGACTGAGCAAATACGGCCTTGCTCGTAATTGTGGTGTCAGTCGGGAATAACTAGGCAGGATCAAAGGCTGCTTCATCTGCCCAACCATGGACGAACCATCGGAAGCCCAACCCAACACGCGCATGCGCCACGCTGGTCATCAGCGTTGTTCGGCGACTCGATACGCGGCAGGCGTGGCTTCAAACAGGCGTTTGAAGTGCTGGCCGAAGCGGGAGATGTCGCGGTAGCCGACGCGTTTGGCGATGCGGGCGATGGGGAGCCGTGTGGTGCGGAGGAGTTCGGCGGCTTTTTCGAGGCGGAGTCTTTGCAGGTAGGCTTGGAAGCTGAGGCCGTGCTGTTGGCGGAAGAGTCGGGAAAGATTGCCTGGGCTGGTGAAGGCGATCTTGCTGGCGACCTGGGTGAGCTTCAGCGGGCAATGCAGACGGAAGACGAGATGCGCGACGGCTCGTTGGAGTGGATCGCCTTCGGGTTCGGTCTTCGATTTGGTATGCTCGGCGAGGCGGAACCACACGGCTTCGACATGGGTGCGGGCTGCGTCTTCGGCGGCGGCGGGATCACCGAGGGCAATGGTTTCGACGAGGTGCTCGTGTTCCTCTGCGATGGTTCGGGAGTCCGGGAAGCAATCGTCAAAACCCTGCTTGTGCAGGGCACGGAGGCTGTCCCAGACGATGCGCCACGTTTCTTGGAGCATGGGAACGTCGGCGAGGCTGACGATGGTTTCGTGAAGTTCGAGGTCCGCGTGACGAAAGCCGCTGTAGTCGCGGGCACGCAGGGCTTTGGTGAGCCGTTTCAAGATGGAGCGCAGTTGCTTGAGCTTCTCGGGAGAGGTGGCGGCGTGAGTGGCCGCATGGCGGGCGGCGAAGCCTTCCAGCAAGGAACGGAGTTCGGAGAGTCGGCGCTGTTCCGTGGTGGTCATGGCTACAATATGCGAAATCGGGCTTCTGGGTATGCGGCAGAGGTCAAAGGTAGGCTGCGCTGGCTGTACTAATAGAAAACGTGATTCTCGACACGTTTGATCATCCCGATGGCAGTCACTTATGCCAAATCAAACATCTCAATGCAACCACCCATGATCATGCCCGACAAAGTCCCCTTTGGTGTCATCGCTCCGATGACGACGCCCTTTTCTTCCTCCGGCGAACTGATGCCGAAGTCCATCCGCAGCCAGGTGGAGTTCCTCGTTCGCGAGCGGGCCGACAGTCTCGCGGTCGGTGGTTCGACAGGAGAAGGACAGACCCTCGACGCCGATGAACTCCGTGCCTGCGTGAGCGAGGTGCGCGGGGCGATGCCTGCGGACATGCCGCTCGTTGCCAGCACCATTTGCGACAGCACGCGGCAGGCGATTCGCAGCATCAAGGCGGTGGCAGGCCTCGGTGTGGACGCCATTCAGCTCACGCCGGTGCATTACCTATTCCGCCCGGATGATGAGATGATGATCGAGCACTTCCGCGTGATCCACGAGGAGACGGGCATGCCGCTCATCATCTACAATGTGGTGCACTGGTGCTATCTCTCGCCGGAACTGACGGTGCGGCTGATGAACGAGGTGCCGGGCGTGATGGGCATCAAGCAAAGCGCGGGCGACTTGAAGCTCTTCGCCGATCTCATGATCAATGCGCCGAAGGATCGGAAGATCTACAGCGCCGTGGATGCGTTGATGTATCCGTCGTTCTGCCTCGGCACTCCGGGTGTCATCGCCGCCACGCCTTCCGGCATTCCGCGTGCGACGGCCTTGCTGCGTGATGCGGTGGCGAAAGGCGATCACGCCAATGCGCTACGCCTGCACGAGGCAATCCTGCGCTTCTGGAACGCCACGGATCATTACAATCTGCCCGCGTGCATCCGTTATGCTCAGTCGTTGCAAGGCGTGGACGCTGGTTTCCCCCGCATGCCGATGCGCCCGGCCACTGAGGCGCAGCAGGCAAAGATCAAGCCAGCGCTGGAGGCGGTGCTGAAGCTTGCGGATGAGTTGTCGTAGTGACACACCTTGGACTGCGGCAGCCCTGCTGCCGCTTTCCCGAGGCCAGCCTGCTGGCCGTCGAAGTCCCTACGACTGACCTTTCTCCGACAAACAACCACTTCTCCCGGCAGCAGGGCTGCCATTACCTCAAAGCGGCAGCAGGCTGCCGCAGTCCAAAGAGCCTTCGGCTCAGCTTGAACTCCCCACCATGTCCCTCGCCCTCATCTTGATCTTCATCGCGCTCGCCGTGGCCTCGCGGCGGGTGAAGTGGCTCAGTGGCCTCGGCTTCACCTTCGTGGTGCTCGCGACGGGAGCGGCGGCGATGACGTTTCCTGCGGCCTTCATCTCATGGGGAGATTTTGAGTTGAAATCCGCCATCACATCGCTCGTGCAGGTCATCCTGCTCGGCATGGGACTCACGCTCACGCTGGATGACTTCCGCCGCGTGTTCACCATGCCGCGCGGGGTCATTCTCTGCTGTGTGCTGCATTACACCATCATGCCGCTCGGCGGTTGGTGCTTTGCGCATTTGTTCGGACTGCAAGGCGCGGTGGCGACCGGTCTCATCCTCATCGGCTCGGTGCCCAGCGGCACGTCGTCGAATGTCATCTCACTGCTCGCCCGTGTGAATGTGCCGCTCTCCGTCACGGTCACGGCGGTGTCCACGCTCATCTCGCCGCTGATCACGCCGTTTGCGATGAAGTGGCTCGCTGGCGCGGAAGTGCCCATCGATGCCGGAGCGATGATGTTTTCCATTTTGAAAATGGTCATCGTCCCACTGCTCATCGGCCTTAGTGTGCAGCGCCTCCTGCCCGGCGTGGCGAAGAGACTCGTGAGCGTGTTGCCGTATGTGGCGATGTTTGCCATCTGCACCATCATCGGCGTCACCATCGCGCTATCGCGTGAGCAACTGCTCTCCGTCGGCCTCGCCGTCTTCGCTGCCGCCGCGTGTCACAATGCCACCGGCTACCTGCTCGGCTACTGGGGTGGACGCTTTAGCGGGCTCAACGAAACCGACGCCCGCACTTGCGCCCTCGAAGTCGGCATCCAAAACGGCGGCATGGCCACCGGCCTCGCCTTCAATGTCCTGCAAAGCCCCGCCGCCG
>JBEIGR010000645.1:0-3271 GCA_040381795.1 Verrucomicrobiaceae bacterium
GCAAGCTGGATGGGTGCTCAAAGCGTCCAGGAAGGCCGTGCCATCCTCAACGCCGCCCGCCTTCCCACCTACGACTACCCCGATGAAGCGGCGCAGGCCTTTGTGCGCATGCACGAGCACCGCGAACGGCTCGATTGGCTTCGCGATACCCAGGCCGCGTTGAAAGCCGAAAACGGCCATCACCTTGTCATCGACCTTCCGAACGCCTCCGGTCTCCTCAACGAGGTGCAGGCTAAAAACCTCCTTCAGGCCGCAGGCATCCCCGTGGTGCCCACTCGCGAGGCTTTGACCGAAGACGAAGCCATCAGCGCTGCCGATGACATCGGCTATCCAGTCGTGCTCAAACTGCTCTCGCCCACCATCACGCACAAAAGCGACTGCGGCGGCGTCCATCTCCACCTCCGCGATGCCGACGCCGTGCGCAGCGCCTGGCAATCGATCCGCCTCGGCGCGACGCAAAAGCACGGCGCTGAGGCTTTCGCTGGAGTCACCGTGCAGCCGATGATTCGCGAGAAAGGCATCGAGCTCATTCTCGGCATGACGCATGATCCGCAGTTCGGCCCGGTGTTGCTTTTCGGAGCCGGTGGAACCCTCGTCGAGATCCTTCGCGACCGCGCCCTGGCCCTCCCGCCCATCAACGAAGCCCCCGCCCGCCGCTGGATGCGCCGCACGAAGATCTTCCGCGTCCTCCAAGGCATCCGCGGAGCCCCGCCGATTGATTTCGCCGCGTTGGAGCAGGCCCTCATCCACTTCGCCCGCCTCGCCACCGCCGATCCCCGCCTCATGGAGATCGACATTAACCCACTTCTCGCCACGCCATCTGGCGTGCTGGCGCTGGATGCGCGGGTGGTGGTGGATTAGGAAAAAATGTTTCAATAGGTTTATGGCATGATCGATTCTTCCGTCACGCAGCATTGCCAGTTGGCGATCACGCTCTAGTCTCGCGGCGTGATCGCCATTTCAACAGCCAGTCAGAAAGGGGGCGTGGGGAAAACCACGCTCTGCATCAACCTCGCCTATTCGCTCGCCCGCCGGGGATGGCGGGTGCTGCTGGTGGATACCGATCCGCAGGGCGGGGTGGGGCTGTCGCTGGCGAAGAGCGCGAAGAGTCGCGAGGGGTTTTATGAGTTTCTGCTGCATCGCGGGGAGCTGCCCCATCTTGTGATCACGACGCGGCTGCCGGAGCTGGAGGTGATGCCGGCCGGGCTTACCGATGCGAGTGCCAGTGCGGTGACGATGGGACATGAGGCTCCAGGGCGTATCGCTGATCTGCTGCGGGCTGCGGAGCTGCGAGGGGTGGATTGCGTGCTGTTTGACACGGCAGCGGGGCTGATGGGCATGACGGAGACAATTGTGAAGGCCTGTGACTATGTGGTGCTGCCTCAGCAGGCGGAGCCGCTGGCCATCCGCAGCGTGCCGCACATGCTGGAGACGCTGGCCCGTTACCGGGCGGAAGGTGCAGGCGTTAAAGTGGCGGGCATCCTGCTCACGATGGTGATGCGGGAACATGAGATGAGCCTCCGCGTGGCTCGTGAACTACGGGAGATGCTGCCGGCCCATTTGATGTTTCAGCAGAGCATTCCGCGCCTGCCTTCCTTCCTGGATGCGAGCGCCCTCGGCGTGCCAGTGGCGCTGACGAAGCGCAATCCGCCGCCTGAGGCACTTATCTTTGATCAAATCGCCGCGGAGCTCGAACAGCGCACCGGACTGGCCAAACAACGCGAGAAACACGATGAGCATGCGAGTCTCCTGGATTGATGAAACCCATCTTCAGGCGCTTCTGGGGCGCCTGGAGGCACCGATGCCGGTCGAAGCCGAAATGGAAGCTCCCGAACTGGAGACGCTGCCAGAAAAGGACGATGGTCCTTTGTCCTTTTTTGAGGAGGAAGAGCCGGTGAAGCCGGAAGCGTCTCCCAAAGCAGATGAGTTTCCAGATTTGCCACCGATCACAGAGCAGGTCGAAGCAATCCCTGAGCCGGTGGTGGAGCATGCGCCGATGGCGGAGGCTGAGATGGTACCTCCGCTGGACCGCATTCGCGAGCGTTTGAAGCTCATCCGGCATCGGGCAGCGGAGGCGGGTATCCTCAGTCATACGCTGCCCGTGCCGGAAGCTCCCGCTCCAGTGATCGAAAGCCCGGAGACGCGGCTGGCGGCCTTTGCGAAACAGGTGCTGGCTCGGCTATCGGAGGACTCGAAACTCATCATCCTCGATGCGGATGGTGGCATCGTATGGAACAACGATCCGAAGCCTGGACTCGTGCTCTCGATGCTGATGGCGCTCAAAGCGGCCCGGCAGGCCAGCCCGGATGCCATTCATCAGGGAGACGCGGCTACCCATCATGACCTGCCGCCGGATCATGTGCTGAGTGTCTTTACCCAGGCCACCACGGCGGGGCCTCTACACATCGCCATCAAAGCTCATGCGGCTATCGGAGCCGAGGTGATCGATCCATGCCGCCCGCTGCTGTGATCACGCTTTTCTGCGCTGCCCAGGGGGCAAACTGACGTTTGCTGCTACGAATCCAGCGGGAGCCACCGTGTAGAGGAAGTCGTCAGACTGCCCTGAGATTGGCCAGGTTACTCGGGAGTAACCGAACTCGGCTTCGCTGGAGTGTGGAAGAGGGAGTAACTTCAACAATCAGCAATGGGAGTTCATCAGCCGAGCGTAGCGAGACAGACTGCCGCAGGCAGCCCGAAGGGAAGCGAAGCGCATCAATCTGCGGTGTGTAGATCAGACCGCTGCCTTTTCTTCGGAGAAACTCATAGCGGAAGAGGCTGCTGGAGCCGTTGGGTAGTGCGTCGATCCGCGGAAGTCCTCGCAGACTTCCCGCAGCCAGGATCCGATAGTCTGGAGAGTAGAAGCTCAGGTTGAGCGCATATTTGAGTAGGTTGCTAACGCCATCCTGCTGCGGGCTGGCGTCGGGAAGCACACTAATTCCAGAGTAAATGGTCGGATTGATGGCGCTGGCGAAGCGCTGAGAAGGCGTCGCGCTTGAGTTCAGGGAATAAACATAGGCTGCTCCCTTTCTTGCTGCGCCCTAGTGTTCTGATTTGCAAATAGCCATACATAATCATGCGGCTGTTGTTTGGGCTTCCCGAGCGCGATTGATCTTCGCGAGGATCTCCGCGCCGCTTGCCCGCCAAGTGTAGCGCACCGGTTTAAGGTCTCGCTCGCGGAGGTAGCTTTCAATGGCCGCAGCCAGCTCCTTCACGCTGGCGAAGCTGCCGTCGCGCACGCAGTCCACGGTCAGGTCGCGGAAGAAGCGCTCCA
>JBEIGR010000646.1:0-3229 GCA_040381795.1 Verrucomicrobiaceae bacterium
ATCTCGCTCAGATGGCGGTGCAGTGGCACGCTGTAGCTGCGCACGCTATTTTGCACCTCGCAGAAGAGCAGGGGAATGCTTTCCTTGCGGCCAGCACCGCTCGCACCGCTCATGCTGGCGACGGAAAGTGGCGAATCGGCCAGCAAACCGGCCTTCAAGAGGGGGATCAGCGGCAGCAGGATGCTCGTGGGATAACAGCCGGGGCAGGCGATGAGCCGCGCGGTCTTGATTTGCTCCGCACGTACTTCAGGCAGGGCATAAACAGCCTCGTCGAGCAGTTCCGGCGCAGGGTGTGCATGGCCGTAGAACTCCTCATACAACGCGGCGCTGCGAAGGCGAAAGTCGGCGCTTAAGTCGATGATCTTCAAACCAAGTTCGAGCAAAGGTTTGGCATATTCCGAGGCCACGCCATGCGGCACGGCGAGGAAGGCGATCTCCGCTCCAGCGGCCTTCAAAGCATTCGCATCAGGTGCCGAAAAGGTGAGTGAATCCGCCACACCGACACCGCGGAAGCGCGGAAACTCTTTCGAAAGCGCCTTTCCAGCCAGCGAGCGTGAGGTGACGGCAACGAGTTCCGTATTGGGGTGACGCAGCAACAAGCGCAGAAGCTCGGCTCCTGAGTAACCACTGGCTCCAACGACGGCGACTTTGACTGATGCGGACATAATTGCGGGGGGCGGAGTATGAGGGGACACCACGGGCGTGCAACCCGGAAAAGTGTTTGAGGTATGAAAGACAAAGCCCCGCGTTTCCGCGGGGCTTTGCAAACAACACACGATGCACATCCAGCGCGATTAGCGCTTGGAGAACTGGAAGCGCTTGCGGGCGCCCGGACGGCCTGGCTTCTTACGTTCCTTGGCGCGGCTGTCACGAGTGAGCATGCCATTGGATTTCAAAGCGGCGCGATTTTCGGGATTCACGCGGATGAGAGCGCGGGCGATGCCGAGACGGACTGCACCGACTTGGCCGGTGATGCCGCCGCCATTGGCAGTCACGGTGAAATCATAGGTCATGCGGCTGTTGGTGAGAGCCAGCGGGAAGAGAACCTGATTCTGATGGGCGACGATGGGGAAGTATTCCTCGAAGTCGCGTCCGTTGACGGTGATGCTACCGCTGCCTTCGCGGATGAAAACGCGGGCGATGGCGGTCTTGCGGCGGCCGGTGGAGTTGGCGATGGGCTTGCTCATGAAAATGCTGCTAGGGAGAGACTACGGAGGGGGAATCAGGCGACGGCGAAGGGCTTCGGGTTCTGAGCCTCATGGGGATGCTCGGTGCCGGTGTAGATTTTGAGCTTCTTCATCACGGCGCGGCCGAGGCGGTTGTGGGGGACCATGCCCTTCACAGCACGCTCGATGAGAAGTTCCGGACGGCGCTGGCGGACGCGCTCGACGTTTTCGACCTTCTGGTTGCCAATGAAGCCACGCTTGGAGGTGTAAATCTTCTGCTGCTCCTTCTTGCCGCTGAGGCGGACTTCGGCGGCGTTGAGCACGACCACGAAATCACCGGTATCGACGTGCGGGGTGAAAATGGGCTTGGTTTTGCCGCGGATAATGTTCGCGGCGGCAACGGCCACATCACCGAGGATTTGGTCCTTGGCATCGATGACATACCACTGGCGGTTAGTCTGCTCTTGGGCTTTGGCTGAAAAGGTCTTCATGGGGGATTCTAACAGGAGGGGAGTTTCCACCCCTTGGGGGCGAAAGGGCGGGGAGAATAGGGGTCCGACCCAGAGTGTCAACCGGAAACTAGGTTGTTCTGGGCTTGTTTAGTGAACACCTTTGTCGGCGAGGTAGCGCTCCGCTTCGAGGCCCGCAGCGCAACCCTGGCCGGCGGCGGTGATGGCTTGGCGATAAACATGGTCAGCCACGTCCCCGGCGGCGAAAAGGCCTTCCGTCTTGGTGAGCGTGCCTTTGGTTTGGATGATGTAGCCGTTCTCATCGGTATCCACGAGGTCTCCGAGGAAGCCGGCATTGGGAGTGTGTCCGATGGCCACGAAAACGCAGGCCACCTCCAGCTCCTTCTCGGAGCCATCGACGAGGTTTTTGAGGGTGACGGCCCGCATCTCGCCTTTTTCATCGGTGAGGTATTCGCTGACGGTGGAATTCCAGACGGGCTCGATCTTGGGGTTCGCGAGGGCGCGGTCGGCCATGATCTTCGAGGCGCGGAGGGACTCGCGGCGATGGATGAGATAGACCTTGGAGGCGAATTTAGTGAGGAAGGAGGCCTCCTCGCAGGCGGAATCTCCGCCGCCGATGACACAGACGGGGACGTTGCGGTAGAAAGCACCGTCGCAGGTGGCGCAGCTGGTCAAACCATGGCCGATGAGGCTTTTTTCATTCGGCAGGCCGAGGTGGCGCGGTGAGGCACCGGTGGCGATGATGATGGTGTGTGCCTCCAAGACGGTTCCGCTCTCGGAAATGACTTCGAAGTGGCCGGCGGCGGTCTTTTTCACGCTCGTGACGAGGGTGTACTCGATGCGAGCACCGAAACGCTCCGCCTGCGCCTGCATGTTCATCATCAATTCCGGGCCCATGATGCCTTTCGGGAAGCCGGGGAAGTTTTCCACCTCGGTGGTGGTGGTGAGCTGGCCACCGGGGAGATTACCGGAGAGAATGAGAGGCTTCAGATTGGCTCGTCCAGTGTAGATGGCGGCGGTGTAGCCCGCGCAGCCTGTGCCGATGATGATGACGTTTTCCATGGAAAGGGAAGGGGTTGGGGGAAAGTGGAGTCGCGATGATGGAAAGGCCCTTTCGCGGCGCAAGGAACGCTTTTGTCTTTGGTTCGCGGCGGATTCCGAGCATCATCCTCGTCTCGTTGTCAGTGCCCCGATGCGTTTTGCCCTCCTCATCCTCTTTCTTTCCACCTGCGCCGTGCTGCGCGGGCAGTTGGCGATCGGTGGAAAACCGTATGTGAGGTCGATGGCGGAGGCGGGGACGAAGGGCGAGTGGGTGCTGTATGAAAAGGGAGCACCGCAAAACGAGGGCACGAGGCGCTGGCTGACCAAACGCGTGCTCGTCGAGCTGCAACCTGGCAAGGCGGCAGCGGAACTGCGAGGCCTCTCGGGCGTGGTGAAGGCGGAGGCACGCGGGAAGTATGCCGTGGTCGAGTTTACCGGAAAGGCGGATGCGGCGCTCACGGGAGCGAAGACGCTCCAA
The DNA here is from genome assembly GCA_040381795.1 of Verrucomicrobiaceae bacterium. GTDB lineage: Bacteria > Verrucomicrobiota > Verrucomicrobiia > Verrucomicrobiales > Verrucomicrobiaceae > Prosthecobacter. Next base: position 3,156 of record JBEIGR010000646.1, read on the forward strand.
AAACAGCCCGGCGTGCGTTTCGCGGAGCCGATGCTGGCGCGGCAACTTTTTGGCAAATGGGTGCCGAATGATCC
>JBEIGR010000647.1:0-3221 GCA_040381795.1 Verrucomicrobiaceae bacterium
ATGCTCTCGAATGAAAACCACGAAGCCTCCGCTGCGTCCGTCCTCCAGTGACAGCGTCCCAGAAAGCCGTTCGCGAAATTGACAACCCTTTCAGGTAGCCTCATTGTAGAAACATGACAGCCACGATTCAAAAATGGGGCAACAGCCTGGCACTGCGCATCCCTCTCGCCGTCGCGAAGCAGATTCACGTCAAAGAGGGTGACCCTGTGACGCTCAAAGTCGGTGCGACCGGACTCACGGTGAAGGCCGCTCCGAAGAAGATCAGCCTCGACGACCTGCTCAGCCAGGTGACCCCTGAAAACCTCCATCCCGCGACGGAATGGGGCGCAGACGTTGGAAGAGAGATCCTGCCTGCATGAAGACCAAAACCCCTCCCGTGCCCGAGCTGGGCACCATCGGCTGGCTGGTGTTCGATCCTCAGGCTGGTCGCGAGCAAGCGGGGCGTCGCCCTGCCATTGTTCTCAGCCACACCCGCTACAACGAGAAGACCGGGCTTGCCGTCTTCTGCCCCATCACCAGCAAGGTCAAAGGCTACCCCTTCGAACTCGCCGTCCCGGCTGGCCTGCCTGTCGGTGGTGTCGTTCTCTGTGATCACATCCGCTCCCAAGACTGGAAAGAGCGCCAATGGCAACCCATCTGCAAAGTGCCGCTCAGCTTCGTGCAGGACGTCATGGCGCGGACAATGACGTTGTTCCAATTGCCAAACTCCTAATCTCCCCGGTTGCCTCGGTGATATTCGCATTCCAATCTCACAATGTATGGCCACAACTAAACTCGCACCCGTCGAGCACCTTAGGGCATACAAGGGCGCAGAACTCTTTGTCTTCTCTGATCATGTTGAGATTCCAACAAGTTCAAGTTTGCCAGCTGTGAACAGCGCTTTCGCAAATTTATGATCCCGGCGGACGAATCTATCTCCCGTCAACGGGCAAAAGCTCACGTCACCCGGTCAGGCTGCCCTTCGACAAGCCAACTTGCCTTCCATGAAGCGTGAACGTATTCTCCACCCATGACAGCCGCACCCCAACTCGACATGACCACGCTGCCGCCCTTCGTGAGTGCGGTGGAGGGGCGCTTGATGATGGCGCTGAAGTTCTTTGAACTCGGACGCCTATCGCTGGGGCAGGCGGCGGAGGTGGCGGGTTACTCGAAGCGGGCCTTTATCGACGTGCTGGGCCAGTATGGCATCCCGGTGGCGGACTATCCGGCCAGTGAACTTGCCAACGAGGTCGCATGGTAAAGATCGCCGCCGTCGTGGATAGCGCCTGCTTGATCGGGTTGGAGCGCATTGGGCGTCTGGATCTGCTGCCTGCGCTGCTCGATCCCATCTTTGCACCGCCAGCGGTCAATCGTGAGTTCGGTTCACAGCCAGCTTGGATGACGGTCGAACGGCCTAGCGATGTGGGCATGGTGGCCGCGTTGCGACTGCTGGTCGATCCTGGAGAGTCAGAAGCCATCGTGCTGGCCTATGAAAAGGGACTCCGCATCATCCTGGATGATCGGAAAGCGCGTGAAGTGGCCCAGCGCCTCGGGGTTCCCGTCACGGGCACGGTGGGGCTGCTGATCAAAGCGAAACAGGAAAGTGTGATCGCCACCGTGCGTCCGCTGCTCGACGCTCTGGATGCCAATCACTTCCGCATCAGCGATGCCCTTCGCACCGAGGCATTGAAATTGGCGGGCGAGTAAGTGGCTAATGGGGCGACCACCGGCGTGAGCACGCTGGACACAGGCTTTGCCGATCCCTACATGGAGGCCCTGCGGCAGAAGGTGAACGAGATGATTCTGAACGGTCGGAGGTAAGGACTCGCAGACCGCCATCACGCGCCTGTTCAAGCTCAGGTTCCTGCCAAAGAAGGTGAAGATGTGCTCGTTCGGGGGCGTTTCCGCCAAGCGATCCAAACTTCCCCATGAGCACTGCCCTGAATCGAACCCATTTCCTCGCGTGAGTTTTCGCCGTTTTGTCCTGACTGCGGCTGCGGGTGCCGCTCTCTGTCCTTTGGCTCTGGCTGCCCCGATCCGTGCCCAAAACTGGCCGCAGGCGTCCGGGCCGAACCTCAACTGGAAAATCGAAGGGCCTGAGCCGCCGCTCGCGTGGTCGGTTGTGGGTGGCAAGAACATCCTCTGGCGCACGACGCTGCCAGAGGGCGGACAAAGCGCGGTGACGATCTGGGGTGATCGCGCCTTCGTCACGACGCATCGTCCGATGAGTGAAACCAGTGACCGGCTGGAGCCCAACATCGTCGGCTACTGCCTGGATGCGAACACGGGCAGGATTCTCTGGACCGTCGATCTTCCAGGCACGGACCCGGTGCAGACGGCGGGCATTTTCAGTGACGGCACCGTCTTTGCGCCGGTCACCGACGGTGAGCACGTTTGGTTCTTCAATCGCTGCGGCTCGATGGGCTGCTTTGATTTCAATGGCAAGCCCGTGTGGCTCCGCGAGTTCCGCCCGCTCACCCGCCACACGAATCGCGAGTGCGAACCCATCCTCGTGGGCGACAAGATCATCACGGTCGAGGTCCGCAACAAGGAGGCCGGTCAAATGCTGGAGCGGCACAAACCGGTGCCAGAGGGAATCGATCCGCATGAGGTTTGGACGTATCTCCATGCCATCAACAAGCGGACAGGCAGGATCGAGTGGATCGAAAACGCCGGCACCTGCATTCACAACAGCCCCATGGCTGGAAGGCTGGCGGATGGCCGCTGGGCGGTGGCTCACGGTCGCGGCGGACCCCATGAACCGCTGGAGAAGCCTTATGGCGTCAGCATCACCCTGCTTGACTCCGGAAAGACCCTGTGGAGCCGGGAATTCCATGCGGACGCCTCCCAGAACTCACATTGGAACGCGCGGCATTTGTTTTGGTTTGCAGGCGAAAGGCATCTCGTGCTCGACAGCGCGACGGGTGAAGTGCTGCGCGCGCAGGATCTCAGCGGCAAGGTAGACTTCACGGATGCGAAAACCGGCCGATGTGAAGAGGGCATCCGCCTTTCGCCGGGCAAGCGCACCGCGCTCACCAACCAGAGCAACATCGTCGCCGGTGACTTTCATTATCTTCTGGCGCACGACATCCACGCGGTCGGCCGTGTGAATGTCGTCACTGGAAAAACGGAGTACCTTCGCGTGCCGGTGCAGCTCGTCCGAGGGCCGCAGCCCAGGCTGATCTGGGAAAAGAGCGATGCCATTCTCAACGACACCAAAAACTCACGTGGCATCGACATCG
>JBEIGR010000648.1:0-3216 GCA_040381795.1 Verrucomicrobiaceae bacterium
ACCTGATGCGGCAGAAAGGTCTGATCGACGATGCGTGCGATGCGCCGAGCGTGATCGGCTTCGATGGAGCGGTGCGGCTGGCCGTGGATTTTCATGGGATGGTGATGGCGGCGAAGGAAGGGATGGCAGGATGCCTACTCTCAGGCTGCGGCTTGTTGCCGGGGCGGAGAGCGAGGGCGGCCATCATGCCGGCGGATTGGGCGGCGTTCAATTCATCGATGAGGTCGCTGATGAAAAGGATGTCATTTGGCGGCAGACCGCAATCGGTGGCGATGGCGGTGTAGCTGGGGGCTTCGCGTTTGGAGCCGGTGGTGGTGTCGTAGTAGCCGGAGAGGCGCGGGGTGAGGTCGCCAGCGGTGGTGTGGGCGAAGAAAAGGCGCTGGGCGTGGATGCTGCCGGAGGAGTAGATGCGGATTTCGCAGCCGTTTTCGCGCCAGTGGTTGAGCGAGGGCACGACGTCATCGAAGAGGGTGCTGCGCAGGTCGCCGTTGCGGAAGCCCTGCTCCCAGATGAGGCCCTGGAGCTGCTTGAGGCCGGTGACTTTGGCATCGGCATCCATGAGGCGATGCACGGCGGCTTCAGCATCGAGCGCATTGAGAAAAGAGGCCACGCCAGCATCGCGGGCGAGCTGAGTGATGACCTCATGGCCCCAGTGCGCCCCGAGCCAAGCGGCGGCGTGCTTTCGTGCATAGGGAAACATCACGTCATGCACAAAGGCGAGCGGCGAGACGGTGCCCTCGATGTCGAGCAGAATGAGTTTGCCGCGAAACTCAATCATGCGCTGAGCGTGACGGCTTGCTCGATGTGGATGCCTTTGCCAGCGAGGAAGTTCGGTCCAAAGCAAAGCGGCTGGTAGCTGCTGGCGATGCCGTCGCCGGTGTAGAGCGGTGTCCAACCGGCTTTCTCTTTGAAGAGGCGGATGGCGCGGATGCTGCGGTCGGCGCAGAGGTCAAACCAGTGCTTCGTGCCAGCGGGGACGTTGATGAGATCGCCCTGCTCGACCTCGATGGAATAGACGGGATCGCCGTTTTCGGGGTGGATGTAGAAGATGCCGCGGCCTTTGACGATGAAGCGCACCTCATCCTCGGCGTGGCGGTGCTCTTTGTTGAATTTGTCGAGCATCTCCTGGAGGTTCGGCACGTCGGGTGTGACGTTGACGACATCGGCAGTGAGGTAGCCGCCGCGTTCCTTCAGCGCGGTGACTTCGGGTTCATAGGCAGCGAGGATTTCCTCCTGCGAGGCATCGTGGTCGATGCGGCCCGCGACCGGCCAGCAGTCATAGTGAATGCCATGCGGCAGGAGGAAGCTGCGAATGCTTTCCACGTCATCAATAACGCGGTCTTCGGAAGGGATGCGGAGGAGGGCCATGAGGGTGATTGCGATTCAAAACGAGCCGGTGAGCAAGCGCTTCTGCGTGACGACTTCGAAGCTAAACTCCAGCACCTCGATCTGCCGTCGTGCAGCTGCGAGGCTCTCGCCCCAGGTGTAGAGGCCGTGGCCGGCCATGAGGAAGCCGTGGCGAAGTGGGTTCACAGCATCAGCGAGGCGGGATTCGATCACACTGGCGAGGCTGGCAATGTCTTGCGTGTTGGGGTAGATCTCGATCACGGCCTCCGACTCGTGCGTGGTGATGCCGGAGAGGCCTTTGAGCATCTCGTAGCCGGAGATGCGCAAAGCGCCCTCCTTCAAAAAATGCTCGCTGAGCACCGTGGCGGCCACAGAATGCGTGTGGAGCACGGCTCCAGCTCCATGCTTGGCCAAAGCGGTGTGCAGCAGAGCTTCAGCGCTGGGTTTCAGCGTCGTTTCGCCCATGGCGGCGGCGTTTTCATCGACGAGGAGGAACTGCTCGGGCTGGAGCCTGCCTTTGTCGAATCCGCTGCCGGTCATGAGCAGCATGAGAGGCACTCGACCTACAACGACACTGTAGTTGCTGCTCGTGCCGAGTGACCAGCCTCGGCGATGGAAATCGCGACCGGTCTCGATGAGATCGGCGAGTTCAGCAGCATAGTCGGAAAGCATGAGCCTTTGATGCACAAGGCGGGACGGAATGCGAGACGTGAAACGGTGACGGATTCGTCTCAAAGCACATCAATCCGCAAAGCGCAGTGCATACAAATCCGCGTCCTTCATCGTGACACGCAGCGTCACCGTCTTGCCAACAAGCTTCGAGGTATCGAGGACGTTCGCTTCAAACTCATCGCCGTAGATTTCAGCGGACTTGGCAGCCACGGCACCGTTTTCATCGAGGGCTTCGATGACGAGAGAGCCCGTGGCGGAGGTGGCGGAGTTGAGGAGGAGCTTGGAGCCGGTGACCTTGAGCGGTTTCGTCGTGAAGCTGCCGCCTTTGGCATCGGCGTGCATGGAGGCGAAACCTTGTTTGCGCACGGTGAGGCGGCGGATGCGATGATCGGGATGGCGGTAGTGTTCGGAAATGTAGAGCGACCATTCTCCATCACCGGGATCGTAGATGCCGCAGGCGGTCATGTTGCTGCGCTCGGTCCAGTTTTGAAGGTCGGGGCCGGGACGTACCCAGGCTTCGAGGAAGGAGCGATCCCAGTGAGTGCCATCGCGGCTGCTCATGAAGACAGCATCGCTCACGCCTTTGCCGCCGATGTGACCTTTGACCTTCTCACGCGTGGTGGCGAAGCGTTTGGGAAACGAGAGAAATAGATGCGGCGCGGTCGGGCAGGGCACGGTGGCGCTGGTGTAGAAGTGCTCGAAGGGCACGTCTTTGGCGTATTGATGCGCCACGCCATCGCTCCAGCCCAAAAAGTCCGTGGAGGTCATGCTTTGGATGGCGCGGACCTTGTTCGTGAAGATGCGGCTGAAGCTGGCGTAGCGATTCCGCGTCACGTCCCAGAAGGCGAGGTTTTGCGAGTCAAAAGCCCCTTTGGTGATCACCGGCGTGTCCTGCATCTTTTTCCAATGAATGCCGTCTGGCGAGGCGAAGGCATAAAGACCGCCCGGTGTCTCGCCTTGGTGCCAATTCTTGCCGGGCTGCTTCACGCCGCCGAGCGCCTTGTAGCGCTCCGCAGGCTTCGCGTTCGGATTCGCATCGAGAAACGGCGCGAAGTTGTGCGACTCGACGCCGCGCCAGATAAAGTTGTTATCCTTGGTGCCGCCCGCTTCGATCAAACCGAGCTTCGGTCGCGTGAAATGGATGCCGTCCTCGCTTTCGACGAAGCAGGTGACCTGCGCATCACTGTGATCACTGCC
>JBEIGR010000649.1:0-3213 GCA_040381795.1 Verrucomicrobiaceae bacterium
AAGTGGCTGTCAGAAATCAATCGTAATGCTGCTCCGTGCCGCTCCACTGGAGCTTCGGCGCCCCGCCGTTCTCATCGGGGATGAGCTTGAAGGTGATGGTGGTGTCGAAGTAGGAGCCATCTTCCTCGCTTTTCGGAATCTGGCCGCTGACTTCCGCCACCACGGCGATCGAGGAGCCGCGCTGGGCGATGTTCACATCATGCAGCGTGATGGCAAAGGCGTCCTTTTCGAACTTCTTGAAGAGGTCGCCGTTCGCCAAGTGCTCAAAGGCCGCCTTCTTAGCCGGTTCGAGCACATCCACTGCTTCCGAGATGCTGGAGCCGTCCGGACCCACCTGATAGAGGTTGGCGTTGTAGGTGGACCATTTGCCGCTGCACACTTGGACGAAATAGGTGTCCGCCGCGCTCCAGGCGACTTCGTTGGTGTAGTGACCCCAGTTGGGCTTGTCACTGCCATGCGTGCCGACGACTTTGCCGAGAATGGCTCCGGTGCTCAAATTAACCGCATAGTTGGCGAGGCTCTCGTCTTCCGGATCGTCGTAGGAGAGCGTGCCGTCCTCCGCCGGCTCGCCTTCCGGCGTGGATTTGCCCTTCACTCCCCAGGCCAGCACGATTTGACCCTCGCGAGACTGGGAGCCGCGAATGAGACGCCATCCATCACCTGTTGTGGCTGGGCCGGAGGCTGCCGCCGAACCAGCGGGAGCGTCATCGGAGGTGATTTGGTAAGCCTTGGCAATGATGGCCTGCGCTTCCTGCTCCAGATCGCCGTAGAGTTCGCCCGCGCCTTCGACTTCATCGACGGGGATGTCCTTGTTCTTGAGGGCGGTGGTATCAGTGGGCTTTCCTACCGCAAACTTGCCTTTCTTCTCCAACACACGGATGAGGCCGCCCTCGGCGAAGTAGAGACGCTTCTCCACGACGGAGGTTGCGGCGTTCTCCTGCATCGGCGTCATCTCCGAGCGGTCGAGGACGAAGAGCAGCTCGTTTCCCTGAAAGAAGAACTGTTTCTTTCCCTCGCCATGATCGTCAAAGGAGAGCGATTCCACGCGGTAGAGCGGCGGCTCGTCTTCGCTCTTCCAGACGTGGTTCTCATAGGCGTAACCACCCTCCAGTCCTGAGGCACTGTAGCTGAGGTGTGGCCACGTCTCGTAGTTTTCCTCCACCGCCTCAAAGACGCTGGTGATGCGCTTCAGGGCGGCTTTATCCTGAGCAACGAGCGGGGAAGCCGTGAGCATCACGGCAAGGAGGAGCGATGTTTTCATGAGGAGAGTGGTTAGAGGTTACTGCAACGATTCAAACAGCGGCCAGGGTGCCTTGGGGAAGTTTTCGCGGGCTTCTTCCATGACGCCCGTATCTCCAGCGAAGCCCCAATGAAGCGTCTGCCAGTTCCCTTCGACGTCTTTTTGGAGCAGGGCGAAAAAGTCGAGTTCCATATCGGCCGCGATGCCTTCGACTTTTACGGGCTTGCCATCGGCCGGCGCCACGCTGCCGGTGAAGCGTGCCCAAGAGCCGATCTGGCGGACGCTGCCGGTGAATTTCACGGCCTTGCCCGCATACTCGGTGACGGGTGCCCGCATGGAATCCATGATGGCTTTGCGCTCCGGGCTGCCGATCTTCGGCTCGGTGACGGGCACTTTCTTGAGCGAGGTAGTAAAGGCCACGCTGTTCGGCTCCTTGAGATTCATGCGGCCATTACCGCCTTCGACGAGTTCGCCCTCGCCGATGAGGAGCTTGTCGCCTTCGAGCTTGAGGACCATTTCTTCGCTCTGCTCGCTGCCTTCGATTTCGTAACTCCAGAGCACCTGGATGACATCGCCATTCACGATGCCGTCGAGGTAACCGCGTGCTCCGTGCTCATTCTTTGGCTGCCACGCTTTAGTGCCGCTGACTTTTTCGCCGTTCTCGATACTGAGGGCGATGCGGGTGGAGTCCGCTTTGGTTTCTTTGGCATAGAAGAGCACCTGTGTCTCCGCCGAAAGGCTGTGGAAGGCGAGGGAGAGGGCTAAAGCGAGGAGGGATGGTGTTTTCATGAGAAGAAGGAATACAAAGCAGCGGCTTGGATGGCCACGCCGCCGAGCAGCATGGCGAGAAAGATGAGGGTCATCTTCTTCCGCCGGCCGGGGCTGAAGAAGATCATGCCGCCGGGGATGCCGGCCAGCCCGCTGACGAGCTGGCCGCCCATCACCGCAGCGATCATGCCGAGATGCGCCTCCGCACTGGCGGAACCGGAATCATTGGCCATGAGGCTGGCCATGAGCTTCATCGTTCCAAGAACGAAGGCTCCCGCCAGCCACAGCACCATGAAGATGATCCCGCAGGCCACGAGCCATGCGGAGGCCCGCTTGGGAGGTTCCGGGAGCAGTGGCGCGTCCATGCTCGGAGGAGGGATCAGAGATTGCCCACCTTGATGGACTTCAGGATGGCCAGTTTGGCATCCAGATCTTCATCAGGAGCGGGCAGCGGATGCTGGCAGATGAGGATGAGGAATTTATCCGCGCCCTCGACCACATACTGCACGAGATTCACGGCATACTTTTTCCCATCGTCCTGCGCCACGCCATTCTCAAAGGTGGCCGTGAGCTTGAGTGCCTCGTCCTTGTTCACCTCAGGGTCATTGCCCTCATTCCAGACGATCTCGCTGAACTTGCCGCCGACGTCCGCCTTGATGCTTTCGAGCGCCTTGCCGACCTCACCCGCGTCGATCAGGAGCACGTTCGTGGCGACGACTTTGTCCGGCGAGACGACGTAGCAGCCCTGATCCGACTTTTCCAAAGCCCAGCCGGCCGGGAAGTCCACCATGAAGAGCGGCTTGCCCTCGGCGGGATAGGCAAAGGTCTGCACGGAGGCGTGCGCCTTCACGGATTTGATGAGCGCCAAACCGGCGTCGCCATGCTTGTCGAAGCCCTCGTCACTCGAAATCAGCTGCATCAAGATCAGGCTCTTGGCGTCCGGTTGATTGATGATGAGGCAGGAGAGGTTCACCTTGCCCTCGTCGTCCGCTCCTTTGGCCTGGAGCATCAGGCTGGCCAAGCCATCGCCCTCAATCTTTTGAGGCTCTTCAATCACCAGATCTTTGTAGTCTTCGGCGAGGAGTTCCTTCGTTTCGGTGAGGGCCTTATCCACCTCTTCATTGGTAGACTCTAGCGGCATCACCAGCACGAGGAAGCTGTCATCGTCCTTCGGATGCGCCAGCAGGCCATCACCTTCGTTTTGA
>JBEIGR010000650.1:0-3198 GCA_040381795.1 Verrucomicrobiaceae bacterium
CCATGGAAGATCTGCTGCTTCTGCGCATCGCTGATGGCGGCTCCATGCACTTTGGCGAGTTGGCTGGCGAAGCTACGCCCACCGCAATCGCTGCCATAGATGACACGCTCCGCGCCGAGTTCACGCACGGCCATCTCGGTGATGCCCGCCGTGGGATCGGAGCCGGCGAGATCGGCGAAGAGGTTCTTTTGATCGCGGATCGCGCGGATGCCGAGTTCCCAGGTGCCGCCGGTGTGACCGCAGATGATGGGCACCTTCGGAAAACGCTTCGCCAAGGCCACGAGGTCATCCGGAGTGGACTCGCCGGGGTAGTTCGCGGTCGTTTTGAACCAGGTGTGCTGGAAAATGACGGCCTTTAATTCGGCGGCGCGGGCGATTAGTGGATCGATCTCGGGTCCATCGCAGCGTTTCGCCACCCACAGCTTCACGCCGACCATCGGGCCATTCGCCACGCAGCGTTCCAGCTCGGCGAGAGACTCGGCGACGTGCTTTGGATTGAGCGTGACGAAGCCAAAGGCACGATCGGGATGCTTCGCGATAGCGCGGAGGACCTCATCGTTCTGTTTCCGAAAGTCATCCGGTGAAGGGTCCTGCGACCATTTCATGCCCATGTACACGCAGAGCCGCTCGATGCCCAAGCGGTCGGCATAGCGCAGGAGTTGCCCCAGCCGCTCCTCGGGCGTGAGGCCGGGCACGCCGGAGAGATGGCAGTGCAGGTCCCAGATGCGGAATTTTTTGGAGATCTTGAGCCTGTCCATGAGCGGATGGATACGCGGCAGCAGGTCGGACTCGCGCATTGAAAACGCAGGAGAGAACCGCCCCGCCCTTCTCCCACTCGGTTTTGCCGCAGAGGAGCAAAGAGGCAGAGGACGCCAAGGTTTTCTTCTGTTTTCATCTCTGCGCCCTCTGCTCCTCTGCCCCTTGGCGGCAAACATGGTGTCAGATGCGGCTGGTGGTCATGGAATCCACGCCCGGAGGTGCTTACCAGCCTCCACCTTGCCTCCCACTCAACTCTGCATGAGCCGGAATATTCACCCATGGATTTGCTCATCCTGGGCCGCCGCAAACCGACATTTTTGTTGCCCCGCAACGGCCGAGGATTGTAAAACGAGCCCCATGAGCAGCGTGCGCCGTACTTCTCCTACAAGATCGTTGGCGATAAAGCTGCTGACAAACCGCATGATCTGGCAACCATCTTCATTCTTCGGCCACAATAAACATGGAGAACGCTCCTTACGTCTACACTGACTTCAATGCCTTAGAGTGGACCGACGGGGAGATGACCTGCGGCGTAATTCCACTCACAGGCTACGGGACTCTATCTAGTCACGCACGACAGCAGCTAAGCCTTGAGGAAGGCATGTTGTTTGTAGCCTACACACCGAATGAAATAGAGTGTGAAGTGATTGCCCATTTTGACCCTCTCCGAAAGGATCCAGCGGGGAGGAGAGGAGAGTGGGTTGCGGTCATTGATGCGAAGCTCATCAGAGATAGCACCGGAGACAGAGAAAAGTCGGACAGCCACCCGTGCTCAAAATGTTCTCGGGACTTAAAGGAGAGCCCCACCTATCTGCGCTCGTATGTCGAAGTGTGCCCATTTTGCGGAACCAGCGTTATGACGCCTCTTGATCCTCCGCGATGAAATACCGGCCCAACATTAGAGGGTCCAGCGGTTCGTATGGCGTCTGTCGTGTGATCGACGCCGCTCCTTCGCCGTCGCTGTGTCCGAAACGCTAACGGAAAATGCTGCGATACTTCGTCGGCTGCAGCCTTGCTACACACGCTCGCGCCCCAATCGCTTGCCTGCGACGTGGTTTCCTGCCAGAGGAATGGCCATGTCCTCTCCCCAAGCCTACCTTTTTGACCTCGACGGCACGCTCATCGATTCGCTGGCCGATATTGCCGGGTCCGTGAACCGCATGCTGGAGGCTCGCGGGCATCCACGACGTGAGGAGGAACTCTTTCGCCAGATGGTGGGCGATGGCATGGAGAAGCTGGTGGAGCGTGCGCTGCCGGAGCACGCCCGCGATGCGGAGACGATCCGCGAGGGCGTGGCGGAGTATCGGGCGAACTACGAGCAGCACTGGCGAGAGCAAACACGCCCTTACGACGGCATCGTGGAGCTTCTCGGCACGCTGAAGGCCCGTGGCTTCAAGCTGGGCGTCATCTCCAACAAGGCGCACCGCTTCACTGTGCCGATGACGGAGCACTTTTTCGGCAAAGAAGCCTTCGAGATTATCCTCGGGGCCCGGCCGGAGGTGCCGCACAAACCGGCACCCGATGCCGCTCACGAGGTGGCGGCGATCTGGGGCCTGCCGACGAGCGAAATCGCCTATGTGGGCGATTCGGGCATCGACATGGACTTTGCCAAAGCCAGCGGTATGCGGGCTATCGGCGTGCGCTGGGGCTTTCGCGGCGAAAAAGAGCTTCAGGAGCACGGGGCGGACGTTTTGATTTCTCATCCTTGCGAACTGGTCGCTTGAGCAATCCTCACATGCCCTTACAATTCCGGCCTGTGATCACCCCTGCACACTTTTCTCTCAAATCCGGCCTTCTCTTGCTGGCTGCGGCTTCCTTGGCGTCCTGCAATCTTTTCAAAAAAGCCCCGCCTCCACCGCCACCAGAGCTGGTGAAGGAAGTGTGGAAGTATCCCGGTGAGTGGACCGGCGGTGACAAGCCGATCACCCAGATCGTGGTGAATGTGGACACGCAACGCGCCACCCTTTACCACAACGACGAAGCCGTCGGCTGGACCTATGTGGCAAGCGGCATCACCAGCTTCCCCACGCCCACCGGGGATTTCAAAGTGCTCGAAAAGGTCAAAGACAAGGTCTCCAACCTCTACGGCAAAGGTTACGACGCGGGCGGCAAACTGGTGAACTCCGATTTCAAGAACGGTCGTGATATCCTGCCACCCGGCGGCAAGTTCATCGCTGCGCCGATGAAGTTTTTCATGCGCCTCACCAACGACGGCGTCGGGATGCACATCGGCCTCATCTCCAAGCCCGGCCGCCGTGCCTCCCACGGCTGCATCCGCCTGCCGAAACAAATGGCCCCCATCCTGTATGAGCACACCGCCCTCGGCACACCGGTGAAGATCACCGGCAATGGCCCGGACTACGCCACCTACCTGAAGCAGGCCGCCGCCAAATCGAAGGCAAATGCCGCCAAGTATGCCGCTTCGAAAAAGAAGCTCGA
>JBEIGR010000651.1:0-3194 GCA_040381795.1 Verrucomicrobiaceae bacterium
AGGAGACATCTACAACGCTCATGGCGATGACCTCGCCAAGCAGACGCAGATCGATGCCGCTCGTGCCAAATGGCAGGCCGCTGCTGGCAAATACGCCGTCCCCAGCCAAGTCTTCGAAGACGATCAAGTCACTCCAGAAGCCCTTCACAAAGCCGCCCTCACCTTCGACAAACTCGGTGATACCGCTCAGGCCCAAAAACTTCGCCAGCAGCTTAAGCAGCGTTATCCCAAGTGGCAGCCGAAAGCCTAGCCGCTGCCTTTCATCAGGTCGCTTCCGTCCCTTCGGAGTCCATGTTCCGCCTCCGTTATCCTGACGACCTTCCTATCACCGCCCGGCGCGAGGAGATCGTCGCGACGATTCGGCAGCATCAGGTGCTCATCCTTGCGGGTGAAACAGGTTCTGGGAAGACCACGCAGCTCCCTAAGATGTGCCTGGAGGCACTCGGCCTTGGTAGGCGCGTTCGCCAGAACGCGGAAGCGGCTACCGAAGACCCGCTAGACTTCCGCAGTCTGGCCACTGCGCCTACAGGCACCATCGGCTGCACGCAGCCGCGTCGCGTGGCGGCGATGAGTGTTTCCAAACGTGTCGCCGAGGAGCTGGGCGTGCCCTGGGGACGCGAGGTGGGCTGCAAAATGCGCTTCAGCGATGACACCAGCCGCGAGACCCGCGTGAAGTTCATGACGGACGGCATCCTGCTCGCCGAGATCCAGAGTGATCCCATGCTGCGAGCCTACTCCGTGCTCATCCTCGATGAAGCACATGAGCGTTCGCTGAACATCGACTTCCTGCTCGGCTACCTCGTGGGATTGCTCAAAAAGCGGCCGGACCTGAAATTGATCGTCACCTCGGCCACCATCGACACCGAAGCCTTCTCGCAGGCCTTTGGCGGTGCGCCGATCATCGAGGTGTCTGGACGCACATACCCCGTCGAAATCCGCTACATGCCGCTCGTCACCGAAGAGGACGATTTTGGCTTCATTGACGGCGCCGTCGCTGCGGTCGAAAATGCGCTGATCGAGACGAATGATGGCGATGTGCTCGTTTTCATGCCGACCGAGCGAGACATCCGCGACACGCGGGATTTGCTCGATGGCCGTTTGGGCCGCGAATTCGAGGTTTTGGCGCTTTTTGGCCGTATGGCCTCCGCAGAGCAGCAGCGTGTGTTTGAGCCGGGTCGCAAACGTCGCGTCGTCATCGCCACGAACGTCGCGGAGACCTCCATCACCATCCCACGCATCGCCGTGGTGGTCGATACGGGCCTCGCCCGCATGAGCCGCTACAATCCACGCACGCGCACCAAGCGCCTGCCCGTGGAAGCCGTGTCGCAAAGCAGCGCGAACCAACGTGCAGGCCGCGCAGGCCGCGTGCGAGATGGCCTGTGCATCCGCCTTTACGAACAGGATGACTTTGAGAAGCGCGATCGCTTCACCATGCCGGAAATCCAGCGGGCAAACCTCGCCGAGGTCATCCTGCGCATGAAAGCCTTCAAGCTCGGCGAGATCGAAGACTTCCCTTTCATCAATCCGCCCAGCAGCGCTGCCATTCGGGCGGGTTATGATCTTCTTCACGAACTCGGCAGCCTCAACGACACGCATGAGCTCACGCCACTCGGTCGTGAACTCGCGAAGCTCCCGCTCGATCCCACCCTCGGCCGCATGCTGATGCATGCCCGGGTGGAAAAAGTGCTGCCGGAGATGCTCATCATCGCCAGCGGTCTCAGCATTCCTGATCCTCGCGAACGTCCCGAAGAGAAGAAGGAACTCGCCAATGCCGCCCACAAAGCCTTCGCCTCGCCCGACTCCGACTTTTTGAGCCTGCTGAAAATCTGGCAAGCCGCGCCCGACGGTTCCGCCAATGCCTTGCGCAAATTCTGCCGCACCAACTTCCTCTCCTTCACCCGCATGCAGGAGTGGCGGGATGTCTGGAAGCAGCTTTGTGACCTCTTCGACGTGCGGTCAGACAAGTCAGACGTGTCCGATCCGTCCGACAAAATCCACCGTAGCATCCTCGTCGCGCAGCTTGGCCACATCGCCGTCAAAGAAGACCGAAACCTCTACAAAACCTCCGGCAACCGCGAGGTGATGATCTTCCCCGGCTCGAATCTCTACGAACGCCGTGAGAAGAACGCCAAGCCCAAACCCGGCCAGGACAAAGCCAAACAACCCGCGTGGATCGTCGCCGGGGAGATCGTGCATACTTCGCAGCTCTTCGCACGCACGGTGGCGAAGGTGCAGCCGGATTGGATCGCGGAGATGGGGGCGCATTTGTGCACGTTCAAGCACAGCGAGCCGCATTGGAACGAAAAAGCCGGGCGTGTGACCTGTGTGGAAAAGGTGATGCTGCATGGCCTGGAGATCACGCGGCGCTCCATCGACTTCATCAAGGTCGATCCCGTCGCGGCGACGCAGCTTTTCATTCGGGGTGCCCTCGTCGAGCATCAGGACAGCGCGATCACGCTGCGCTTTTATGCGCAGAACAACGCCCTGCGGCAAAAGATCGAGACCATGCTCACGCGGGTGCGCAGCAACCTCGTCTATGCCGTCGAGGAGCGGCTGTTTCGCTTTTACGATGCCCGTTTGAAGAACGTCTCCTCGATCCACGACCTCAACCGCGTCGTCAAAGAACGCTCCGAGACCGAGCCGCGCTTCCTCTGCGCCACCGAAGCCGATCTCGCCGGGGGTGAAGACTTCGAGGCCGATTTGCAGCAGTTCCCCGATCAGGTCTCGCTCGCGAATTCCGTCATCCCCATCACCTACAGCTACAAACCCGGCCAGGAGCACGACGGCGTCACGGTGAAGGTGCCCGTGCAGCTCGCAGGCCATCTCACCACCGGCCAGGTGCAGTGGATGGTGCCCGGCATGCGCGAGGAGATTGCCGCCGCGCTGCTGCGTGCGCTGCCGAAGTCCATCCGCCGCGATTTGATGCCCATCGACCCGAAGGCACGCGAAATCGCCACCGAGTTCGATCCGGGCACGAGTGATTTCCTCGCCGCGATGGCCGCGTTCATCTCCAGTCGCTATCGCATCCGCATTCAGGCCACGGATTGGGCACCGGGCAGCATTCCCGCGCATTTGCAGCCGCGCATCGAGCTTCACGACACCAAGAAAAACACCGTCGTCGCCTCCAGTCGCGATCTGAGCACGCTGCACGCCGAGGTCGAAAAAGAGGCCCACCGCCGCACCGATGCCTGGGA
>JBEIGR010000652.1:0-3187 GCA_040381795.1 Verrucomicrobiaceae bacterium
CATCGTGATGTCGAGGTCCTTTTTCATCGTGATCTGCCTCGGCTGGGTGAAATAACTCGCCGGAATAACGGCCCAGTTTTGTGTGATGGTCTCCACGGGTGGGAAAACGGGCGGCACAAAGCCGGTGGGGTCAGGAGCTGGCTCGGCGGGCATGGTCACCTTGGGCATCTCAGGTTTCGGCTCCGGCTTCGGCTCGGGCTTCATCTCCGGCACGGGTTCGGGCTTCGGCTCCGGCTTGGGTTTCGGCTTGGGTGCCTCCACGACGAGCACTTCCTTCTTCGGCTCCTCCTTCGGGACATGCTTGGTGAATTTCATCAGGTCCGCGATGGGCGGATAAGCGAATTCGTAGGCCACATAACCGATGGCGGCGGCGAGGATGAGGACGAGGAGGGCTTTCATGACGGGCGGATTGTAGGAGAGCGGCGGGTGATTTCAACCCTGCGCATGCTTCTGGCGTGTGAAACGGCAAAGTGCGGCTTTTTCTTGGGGTGGGCAGCATCGCGAAAAGCGCAGGGCAAAGGGCAAAGAGCCGCTTCAAGTCCTCCGCCCGCCTTTCGGTGGCTCTTTACCCTTCGCTCTTTGCCCTTGGCTCCTCTCGGAGCTTGAAGTTTGAAGCCGTCACCGTGAACAATGGCCGCATGGACTTCATCCGCGTGCGTGGCGCACGGCAGCACAACCTTAAAAACATCGACGTGGACATCCCACGGCATCAGTTGGTCGTGCTCACGGGCGTCAGCGGCAGCGGGAAGTCCTCGCTGGCCTTTGATACCCTCTACGCGGAGGGCCAGCGCCGCTATGTGCAGAGCCTCTCTGCCTATGCCCGGCAGTTCCTCGATCAGATGGAGAAGCCGGATGTCGATTTCATCGAAGGGCTATCCCCCGCCGTGGCCATCGAGCAGATCAACGCCACGCCGAACCCACGAAGCACCATCGCCACCGTCACGGAGATCTATGATTACCTCCGCGTGCTCTACGCCGTGGCCGGGCAGCCCCACGACCCGAAAACCGGCGAAAAGCTTCTGCGCAGCACGCCCGCCGAGATCGGCGAAAAGATTCTCGCCCTCGGCGAAGGCACACGCCTGATCGTCCTCTCGCCGCAACCGGCCGCGAAAGCGGACACGCTAAAGCCCTTCTTCGAAAAACTGCGCCGCCAGGGCTTCATCCGCGTGCGCCTTGATGGTCAGATCATCGAGCTCGACACCGATCCGCCCCTTTCCAAGAGCGAGAAGCATCAACTCGACATCGTCATCGACCGCCTCGTCGTGCGCCCCGATGCCCGCCCACGTCTGATGGAGGCGATTGAAGCGGCGCTGCATTGGAACGAACGCGAGGTGCAATTCATCGCCACCGTCGAGAGCAATGACACGCTTCTCAGTTTCACCACCGCCTACACGAACCCCAAAACGGGCTACTCACTCGAAAAGCTCACGCCGCAGCATTTCTCCTTCAATACCCACCTGGGTGCCTGCCCGGCCTGCGAAGGCGTGGGGAGCATTTTGCGGCCTGATTCGGCTCTCATCGTGCCGGATGAGTCTAAATCGCTGGCCGAGGGAGCGATCAAATCGTGGTGGGCGAAGATCCCGAAGCTCAAAATCATCTTCAATCGCGGCATTGAGGCCCTCGCGAAGCATTACCAGATCGATGAAAAGGCCCCCTTCTCTTCCCTGCCCGCCGGTTTCAAAGATTCCCTCTTCCACGGCACGGGCGAGATCGCCATCGACACCGGCTGGCAGAAGACGCCGAACAAAAAAAGCCTCGCCAAGCCCTTCGAAGGTCTCCTGGCCGAGATCGCCCGCCTGCATCGCAACGCCGAAAGCGAGATGCTGAAGGCCAACCTCACGCGATTGATGGCACCGCATCCGTGTGCCGCGTGTGAGGGGCGTCGATTGAGGAAGGAGAGTTTGGCGGTGTATCTCAGTTCTTTGTTCCTGGTTCATGGTTCATCGTTGAAAGGCGAACCAAGCACGAAGAACAAAGAACCAAGAACCGGCCTGAACATCCACGAGTTCACCGCGCTGGACATTGCGAGCGCTTTGAACTGGATGCGCGAACTCGATGTCACTGCGCAGCAGCAGGCGTATGTGGGCGAGTTGCAGCGAGAGATCTTGAAGCGGCTCGAATTCCTTGAGCAGGTCGGTTTGGGCTATCTGGCGCTGAATCGACAAAGCGGCACGCTTTCCGGTGGGGAGACGCAGCGCATTCGATTGGCCACGCAGATCGGCGCAGGGCTCTCGGGAGTGCTTTATGTGCTCGACGAGCCGAGCATCGGCCTGCACCCGACGGACAACGAACGCCTCATCCGCACGCTGCATCGTCTGCGAGACCTCGGAAATAGCGTCCTCGTCGTCGAGCACGACGAATCCATGATGCGAGCCGCTGATCACCTCATCGAACTCGGACCTGCCGCGGGTGTGCATGGCGGTCACTTGATCGCTCAAGGCAGCGTGGCGGAGGTCATCGCGAATGAGGAGTCGCTGACAGGGCAGTTTTTGAGCGGGAAGAGGCGGATCGAAGCGAAGGGCGAAGAGCAAAGAGCGAAGAGTCAGAAACCCGAAAGCGGCGATCAGCCGCTCCTACTCTCTGCCCTACGCCCTGCGCCCTCCGCGTTGACGATTCACGGTGCCACAGCCCACAACCTCAAAAACCTCACGGTGCGCTTTCCGCTCGGTCTTTTCATCTGTGTCACCGGTCCCAGCGGCAGCGGGAAATCGACGCTGGTCGATGACATCCTCATGCGGGCGTTGCAGCGGCATTTTTACAACGCGAAGGAAGCTCCGGCGGCGCATGAGCGCATCACGGGACTCGATTTGATCGACAAAGTCATCGTCATCGATCAATCGCCCATCGGTCGCAGCCCGCGCAGCAATCCGGCGACCTATTGCGGGCTCTTCACACCGATTCGTGAGCTGTTTGCGAAGCTGCCGCTGGCAAGGCAGCGTGGCTTTGATGCGGGTCGTTTCTCCTTCAACACACCCGGCGGTCGTTGCGAGAAATGCCAGGGCGATGGGCAAATCAAGATCGACATGCACTTCCTCGCCGACGTGCATGTGACCTGCGAAGCCTGCGGAGGTCGCCGCTACGGTCAGGAGACGCTCGAGATCACCTTCAAAGGCAAATCCATCGCCGACGTGCTCGACATGACCGTGAGCGAAGCGCATCGCTTCTTCGCCAATGATCGCCAAATCGC
>JBEIGR010000653.1:0-3187 GCA_040381795.1 Verrucomicrobiaceae bacterium
GGAATGCGCAGCGGCTTGCCTGCCACGGCGAAGGTGGGCACATCGAAACTACTCAACTCGACATCTGGCAGCCGCGTCTCCGCGCCGACGGGCACCGCAAACACCGGCACCTCGCGCATGCGCAGCCGCGTGGCGGCCTGGGAAGGCGGTGAGCCAGTGTTCCAATCGCCATCGCTGATCAACACGACCGATTTGAGGTTTGGCTGCTTCTCTAGAACGCCGAGCAAGGCCGAGTGAATGTCCGTGCCATCCGTCGTGGCGGGCGAAAACGGCTCGATGACCACATCCATGCGTTCTTTGAGCTTCGCCCAGAGTTTTTCGTCGATCAGCGGCTTCACAACCGCCTCACGCGATACAGCCTCCTGTCCGCGAATCACATCCCTCGTGCTCATCGAGCCCGAAATATCGGCCAGCACGGCCAAAACAGGCCTCATTTGAGGTTTGAAGGTCTCCAGCCACTCCGGCTGCAGCAGCGTGATCGCGAGGGCGACCGCGATGATCACCCGCAAAAGCTCCAACCAGCCGATGATGGGCCGCCATCCGCTGCGTCGCCACGCCATGAAGGCGAGGCCCGCCACGGCCACGACAAACGCCACGCCCACCGCGAAGGCTTCCGGAGTCGGATTGAAGACGAGTTGCGACGAGGTGGGCTGCATGCCGAGAAGGGCGGAAAACGCACGAGGGTGATTTCCGCCGCCATCTTGGCGGTTCAGTCCAAAATTACCAGCATTCAGAAAGGCATGCCCCAGGATGCTTTTTCGTGATTCCAGTGTTCGACATTGCCTCCGGCTTCGTCATTCTCCCGCCCTCATGTCCAACTTCCGACCCCTTTTCTCCGCGCTGAAGATCGAGATGCAAAAAGCCATCGTGGGCTATGACGAGATGCTCACGGATGTGCTGGTGGCGGTTTTCTCCGGCGGGCATGTGCTGCTGGAAGGGGTGCCCGGCCTCGGAAAGACGTTTCTGGTGCGCACGCTCTCGCAAGTCATCGGCCTGGAGCCGGGGCGGGTGCAATGCACACCGGACCTGATGCCTGCGGACATCCTCGGCACACACATCGTGGACGAAGACGAACGAGGCCGCCGCATGCTGCGCTATGAAAAAGGCCCGGTTTTTAAAAACCTGCTGCTCGTGGATGAGATCAACCGTGCCACGCCAAAGACCCAAGCGGCCCTGCTAGAGGTGATGCAGGAGCGCTGCGTGACCACCGGTGGCGAGCGCCACCTCCTGCCGGAGCCTTTCCTTGTGCTCGCCACGCAAAACCCGATGGAAATGGAGGGCACCTACCCTCTGCCCGAGGCGCAGCTCGACCGTTTCATGTTCAAAATCCGGGTCCCCTTCCCTGACCTCGATTCGCTGGTGGAAATCTCCCGCCGCACGACGGGCTTCACGGAGCCCAAACTGACTGCGATGGCGAGTGGCAAAGAACTCATCGCCCTCCAGCATGAGCTGGCGCAGATGCCGGTGGCTGATCCGGTAGCGCATTACGCCTCCCGCCTCATCCTGGCCACGCATCCGGAGCAACCGGACGCCCTGCCGGAGGTGAAGCGCTACGTGAGCTACGGCAGCAGCCCGCGTGGCCTGCAAAGCCTCATCCGCGGTGCCCGTGTGTGGGCGGCGGTGCAGGGCAGCACCGCCGTGTCCACCGATGACATTCGAGCCATCGCCCATGTGGCGCTGCGGCATCGCATCATCCTGAATTTCGAAGGCGAGGCCGCCCAAGTGAAGGTGGATGACCTCATCACGAAGCTGCTCGATCAGGTGAAAACACCGGCGGCGCAGGCGGCGTGAGGCGGGTGGGGAGTTTAGCAAGCACGCACGCCGCGAGACCATCGACACGCAGGGGAGTATCGCCGGCATGATGTAGAACTCGAAATGTCGCGGCAGCGTCGTGGAGTGCGTGTGGCAGAGGGGTGAGGCGCAAGCCTGCCCCGACGACACCGCTGTCGAGCGCAGCAAGAGCTTATTGGACCTAGAACGCCGTCCAGCAGGCGACAGCGGTGTCGCGCCAAGGCTTGCCACACACATTCCACGACGCTGACGCGTTCTAGCCTGCATTTCTCACACTCGTTTTTGCCGCAGGGGCAAAGAGACAGAGGACGCAAAGTTTTCCGTCTATTTTCATCTCCTGGTTCACGAATGGCTATTCGGGGTGGGGCTGAGTTTGAACCACAGAGGCACCGAGAACGAAGGAACAATGCCATTGTTGACCTCTGTGTCCTCGGTGACTCTCTGGTTGAAAGTGACTCCCTGTATCGCCATCCAGCCGCCTTGATTTCCGGTGCTCTGCGTCCTCTGCTCCTCTGCACCTTGGCGGCACACACTTTGGAAGATGCTGCGTGGTATGTGTGAGAACGCTGCCAAGCGTGCAACGTCATTCCGGCGACACCCCCACACGCCCGAAGCAAAAGTCAGTTGGGTAGAAAGATTTGGGGTAGAAAGATTTTCCCAAGCCTCTGAGTCTGAAAGTTTTCTACCCCCAATTTTTCTACCCAATCTCATCAGCGAACCGTGACACGCAGGCGACGATTTTATCTCCGTGACCTCAAGGCCGATGCTCACTTCGTCAGCGGAAACTGCACCCGCAGGAGCTTTTCGGCTTCCGCGAGTGCGGCTTTGTCCGGTGGGTTCGCGATGACGTTTTCGAGTTCTGGCTGGTCGGAGGTGTGATCGTAAAGCTCGCGGGACTCGACCGCGCCAGTTTTCCAGTTTCGCCACTCGGTGTAGCGCCACTGGGCGGTGCGAACGCTGTAGCCCATGTGGGTGGGCTGCTTGTCCGGCGTGCGATCAGGATAGGCCGGGCGCGGATGCTGGGTGAAAGCCGCCGGTTTGACCGAGGCGCCCGGATTTTCGAGCACGGGCACGAGGCTGGAGCCTTCGAGGCCGGGAGCGGGTGGCAGGCCGCAGAGGGCATTCAGCGTGGGGAAAATGTCGAGCATTTCCGCGAGGGCGGTGCTCTGCATGCCGGGATGTTTGGCCTGCGGTGGAGCGATGATGAGCGGCACGCGGGCATCGAGCTCGAAATTGCTCGTTTTGGCCCAGAGACCATGCTCGCCGAGGTGGTAACCGTGATCGCCCCAGAAGACGATGACGGTGTTTTCGAGCATGCCCTGCTCCTTCATGGCGGCGATGACCTTGCCGATCTGCGCGTCCATGTAGCTGATGCCGGCAAAGTAGCCGTGGCGCA
>JBEIGR010000654.1:0-3185 GCA_040381795.1 Verrucomicrobiaceae bacterium
CGCGATGCCGACACCGAACAGCGGCTGAATGTCCATCTCGCTCTTGCGCACCTCGTTGACGAAGAGGCCGGTGGCGGGGGCGAAGTTCCGCGTCTGCACGTCCTGCTTGATCATTTCCAAGCGGAAGCCGGGGGTGATGCTGAACTTGCCAAAGGTGAATTTGTTCTCGGCAAAGATGGAGCCGTAGATCGTCTCGCGATCCGAATCGAGGAAGACATTCCCGCTCTCCGCATCGGCGAGGAAGCCTCGCTGGTCCACGCGGGGGGACTGGCAGTAGTAAAAGTGCATGCCAGCAGAGAGCGTGTGCTTGTTTCCCCAGGCTTCCCAGTCATGACGGATGCGTGGCTCGACTCCGAAGGTGTAGAACTGCTGGTTTTCGATGTTGTTCGTGTTTGCCGCAGGTCCGGCGGGCAAGGTCCCAAAGCCACCGCCTTGCTGGCGCTTGCTCCAGCGCTGGTAGTAGCCGCCCCAGGCTCGCACGCTGAGCTCGGTGCCCTCTTGGATCTTGTGCTGCAGCTCGGCGCTGGCGGCGTAGCGCTTCAGACGGAAGCGGTCGTGCAGCTTCGTGGTCATCTCCGGTGTGGAGGCAAAAGCCGCTGCCGTGAGGCCGCCGGGTTCGCCATGCTCTTCTTCATACAAATCCACGCTGAAGATGAGGCGGGTGTCATCGCTGATGGTGTGGACGAGCTTCACGTTGCCGCCATCAAGGCGGTAATCGCTGTTGAAGTTGCGGAAGCCTTCGCTGCTGCGGTGGTTGTAGTAGCCGTAGTAGCCCCAGTCCCCGTAGGTGCCGTCCACGGCAGTGTAGCTGGAGAAGAGATTGTCGGTGCCGTAGATGTTCTGTGAGCGGAAGCCGAAGGCCTTGTCACGACGCGGCATGTAAGTGACGTAATTGAACACGCCGCCAGGCTGCGGGCCATACATCAGACCGCCACCGCCGCGGATGAACTCCATGCGGTCCACCACATCGAGCGGCGGGGTGTAGTAGGCCTCGGGATAGCCAAACGGATCCGCATGGATCGGGATGCCATCCTTCAGCACCTGCATGAACTGGAAGCGATGCGGCTCGCCGAGGCCACGGTAGCCGATGCTGACCAGCGGCGTCGTTTCCTCGGAGAAAAGCAGGCCGGGCGTCGAGGCGAGCGCCTGGCGGTAGTTGTTGGCCTGGACTTTGGGCAGGGCGTCGAGGTCGATGACCGTCGCCCGCTTGCCGGCGTAGATTTTGGTGCCCTCGACGGCCTGCGGGAAGGAGTTCTGCGTGATGGAATCGCTCTCGGACTCGCCAAAGACGGTCACCATGTCGAGTTCTTCGACAGCCAATTCGGGGCGAAGCGTGGGAGATTGAGCGTGGGAGGCCAGGGCGAGGGCAAAGAGTGCACCGAGGGCAATCGCGGGGCCGGAGAGATTGGATAGGAGCTTCATGAGGGCTTGTTGCAATTGAGATTCTGTCGCAAGAGTGGCCAAAATGCCCGCATTCCGATCTCCCGCAAGCACTATTTGCGATTGAGTCTCAATTGCTAATTGACGCCACTATTTTGCGTTTCACCCTGCCAATGCGTTCCCCGCCTTGATTTCTCGTGGGAAGCAGCGTTTCACCTCGTCAACCTTCCGTCCCCACATGCCCATCGAAACTCCAGCCCAGCCCGTCACCGCGATTGCGCGGCTGGCTTGGCGTTTTCGGATGCTGGAAGAGGTTCCGGTGGGGCTTTCGTGGCTTTTGGCGCTGGGCACTGGCTTTCTCGCCGTCGGCATCGCCGGGGTTTTTGCCGCCGAAATGCCTGTCATCCATCTCAAGACCCTCGCCGATGTGACGCTGGCCGATGACCTGCCGCTCATCGAGACCACGATGGCCGAGCTCCAGGCCGAAAACACCGAGGAAGCCGCTCCCGCCGAGGACGCCCCGCCCGAGACGCCGGAAATCCTTGAGATCGAAATGCCCGAAGAGGCTCCTCCACCCGATCTCGGCCTGCCTGAAGTGGCCGAGGCCATGACGCAGGAGGACATTTTTGCCATTCCGACGGCTCCCAAGATCGAAGACGCTCTCAAGCCCGTCGATCCCGTCATTCGCCCGAAGCCCGCTCCCACGCCGACCCCGCGCAAATCCACCACTGCCTCCCGCACGCCCTCGCGTCCATCCACGACTCCTGGAACTCCCGGCGGCACCGGCACCGCACGCAGCGGCGGGCGCACGGTCACTCCGGCACCGCCCTACCCGAGCTTTGCCAAATCGCAAAACATGCAGGGCACCGTGCGCCTCAGCCTCAGCGTGGGGCCTTCCGGAGCCGTTGAAGGAGCCACCGTCGTCAGCAGCACCGGCTTCTCCGCGCTCGATAATTATGCCGCTAACTGGGTGCGCCGAAACTGGCGTTTCCCCGCCACCGGCACCGGCAAGCGCTACACTCTCCCTCTCTCCTTCCGACTTCGCTAAACAGCTCTCCCCATGCTCGCCAATATCGTCATCGAATTCATCCACAAAGGCGGCCCGATCATGTATCCGATCCTGGTCGTCTCCGCGTTTGCGCTTTGCGTGCTCGTCGAGCGCATCTTCTGGTGGCTGCGCCTCGCCTCCAAGCGTGACGCGAAGCAGCTCGACCGCGTTTATGAGTCTCTCGAAGCCGGCGATCTCGCCAAAGCCATCGCTGAATCCCAAAACACCACCGATCCCGTCGTGCGCATGATCCACCACGGTCTGCATCACCGGAAATCCAGCATGCAGGGTGCTCTCGAAGTCGCCGCCGGCCAGGAACTGCGTGGCGCCGGCCGCTTTCTCGGCGCGATGGATACCATCGTCACACTCGCCCCTTTGCTCGGCCTTCTCGGCACCGTCACCGGCATCATGGGCAGCTTCACCAGCATCGGCAGCAGCGAGCTCGCCGTCGAAAAAGTTACCGGTGGCATCGGCGAGGCTCTCATCGCCACCGCCGCCGGTCTCGGCATCGCCATCGGCACGCTCGTTCCCATGAATTACTTCCACAGCCGCCTCGCCGCGCTCAAATTCGACCTCGAAGCCGCCGCGAACAACGTGCTCATCCTCGCCGCCCAGCATGGCTTCGATAAAGTGGGCGCGAAACACTGATCTCCTGCTTTGAAACTGCATTCACCATTGCCCGAGAAAAAGACCCGGCTGGAAATCATCCCGCTGATCGATGTCATGTTCTTCTTGCTCGCCTCCTTCATGATGGTGA
>JBEIGR010000655.1:0-3170 GCA_040381795.1 Verrucomicrobiaceae bacterium
AAAGCGCGGACCGGAGGAACGGATGCAGATGTTGAAGGAGCTTGGCTTGAGCAAGTTCGCCTACAACGGGGGCAGTGCGGTCGATGCGGAAATCGAAGCGGCGAAGAAGCACGGCATCGAGATCGCCGCATGGTGGTATCCAGCACGGGATCCAAAAATCGTCGAGTCCACCAAGCGCCACGGCATCCATCCGCAGTTCTGGGTTTGCGGATCACGAACCATCACGGCGACGAACGATGCCGAGCGCATCGAAGCCGAGGCAGCACGCATCCGGCCCATCGCGGAGGATGCGGCGGAGCTCGGTTGCAAAGTGGGACTCTACAATCATCGCGAGCCATGGTTCGAGGAGCAGGATCATCAAATCGCCATCATCGAGCGACTGAAGCGCGACGGCATCACGAACGTGGGCATCGTGTTCAATTTCCACCACTGGCGCGGCTCGCTGGCCGAGTTCCCCGCGTTGTTTAAACGCATGCAGCCCTATCTGATCGCGGTGAACTTCAACGGCATGAGAGCCGATACCACCAAGTATCCTCCCGTGCGCTACATCGGCTCCGATGAGTCAGAACTGGCGATGATCCGTGTCGTCGAATCCAGCGGCTGGCGCGGTCCCATCGGCATCATCCACGAACGCCCCACCGTGGACGCCGCGGAGGGGATCAAGGGCAATTTGCAAGGCCTCGAGTGGGTCCAAAAGGAATTGCGTCAGCCCGGCTCCGGCGGGCCGAAGCCGCAGGAGCCCGCAGCACCCGCCAAAGTGCAGACCAAGCCAGCGGCCTCCACGAGTTCGCAACCTGACACGAAGAACGTCGAGTAAAACATGCCCTGACACTTCTCCGGGCTGCCCTAGCGACCTACGGAATACACACCTCATGAAAAGACTCCGCATCTTCCTCATTCCCCTCATCCTTTCCGTGTCGTCCGTGTGTTCCGTGGGCCAAACCACATCCGTAGCTCCGCCCAACATCCTTCTCATCCTCGCCGATGACATGGGCTGGGGGGATCTGCGTTGTCATGGCAACGAAAAGCTCGACACGCCAGCGCTCGACAGGCTGCGAAGCCAAAGCGTGGAGCTGGAGCATTTTCACGTCAGCCCGGTTTGTTCGCCGACGCGCTCATCGTTGCTGACTGGACGCCATCATTTCCGCCTCCGGGTGCTGAATACGACCTCGGGCTTGGAGACCATGCACGGTGAGGAAGTGACGCTCGCAGAGGCGCTGAAACCGGCGGGGTATGTGAGCGGCTGTTTCGGCAAATGGCACAATGGCGCGAATCATCCCACCACGGCACGCGGTCAGGGCTTTGATGAGTTTTTTGGCTTCGTGGGCGGGTTCTTCTCGAACTACTTCGATCCCGCACTGGATCACAATGGCGTCACGGCAGCGCGGAAGGGTTTCATCACGGACGTGCTCGCGGACGCGGCGATGGGCTTCGTCGAGAAACACCACTCGCAGCCGTTTTTTTGTTATGTCCCCTTCAATGCCTGTCACTCGCCCATGCAGGCACCGGACGGCTTGTTCGCGAAATACACCAAGCTGGGCTTCGAGCCGAAGACCGCGGCGGTTTACGCGATGATCGAGAATCTCGATGCCAACGTGGGCCGGATGCTCGTGAAGCTCGATTCGCTCGGGCTCGCCGAAAACACCCTCGTGATGTTCGCCACCGACAACGGCCCGAACACACCGCGTTTCAATGGCGGCATGCGCGGTGGCAAGGGCAGCCTCTTTGAGGGCGGACAACGCGTGCCCTGCTTCATCCGCTGGCCTCGAAAACTCGAGGCGGGCAAGCGTGTGTCCCAGATCGCCCAGCATGTCGATGTGCTGCCAACGCTGCTCGATCTCGTCGGCGTGCCCTTGCCTGCAACGCCACCGCTCGATGGCGTGAGCCTCGCGCCGCTGCTGAAGGGCGAGGAGGTAAAGTGGCCTGAGCGACTACTCTTTGAGGTCACCGGTCGCGGCGGCAAGGACGGCACCCTCATCCCGAAGTATCCCGGCACCGTGCGCAGCGACACGCATCGCTGGGTGCGCGACAACAAGCAGGAGATGCTCTTCGACCTGCGGAGCGATCCCGGCGAAAAGAACAGCATCGCCGCACAGCAGCCGGAGATCGCCACGAAGCTTTCCAAGGCCTACGACGCCTGGTTCGCCGACGCCATCGCCTCCACGCAGGGCAAAGTGCAGCGCTTTCCCATCACCCTCGGCAAGGGAACCGAGTTGCTCGCCCCTTTCGCCACACTCGAAGGCGGAGCGAAGTTCTACGGGCAGGGTTGGGACAACGACTGGGCCGACTTTCCCACACCAACCGCCACCATCACGTGGAATCTCGAAGTGCCGCAGGCCGGAACGTATGAAGTCACCGCGTTACACACCGCCCAAGAGCCGGGAGGAACGATCAAAGTCACCGCTGGCGAGCAAGTCATCGAATCCACCCTCACCGCCGCACACAATCCGCCAGAAATCCCGCGCCGCGATCTCGTGCCGCGCTGGGAGGTGCCAGACAAGGTCTTTTCGCCACTGAAGCTCGGCACGCTCCGGGTTTCCTCCGGCTTGCAAAGACTCCAAATCACCGCCGCACCGGGAATCGAGATCCAGTCGCTGCGCCTGAAGCGAGCCGATGATCCAGAGGCGGACCTCGCTGCGAGGGTTTCCACCACGCCGACACCTCGGCTACAGCCCGCAGCCTGGATGGAGAAGGTGGACCGCCACGTCGCCCTCGCGAAGCGGGGCGGATGGGAAGTCGTGCTGGTGGGCGATTCCATCACCGACGGCTGGAGGAGCGTGGGAAAGAAAGCCTGGGAAACGGTTTATCCCGCGCATGAGCCGCTCAATCTCGGCGTCATCGCCGACAAGACCGAAAATGTGCTTTGGCGTCTCGATCACGGACAGCTCGAAGGCTATCATCCGAAGGTCTTCGTGGTGATGATCGGCACCAACAATGTGGGTCATCGTCCTCCCCACCTCGAATCGGCCGAAGACACCATCGCCGGGGTCAAGGCCATCGTCGATCGGATCACCCGCGCAGCGCCGAAGGCGAAGGTGATCCTGATGGGTAGCCTGCCGAGAGGGGCCTCACCGGAGGACGACCGGCGGCAGCGCATCGCGGCGCTGAATCCACAACTCCGCAAGCTCGCCGACGAACAGCGTGTTCATTGGCTCGACCTGTGGAGCGAG
>JBEIGR010000656.1:0-3156 GCA_040381795.1 Verrucomicrobiaceae bacterium
CGCTGCTGCTCCCACACACTGGCGGGCAGTTTTTTCACGAATTCACTCACGAGCTGGATACTCACCCAAGGGAATCGCACACTTTGAGGCTTCGTGCCAAGTTTGATAAGCTCGTTGAGCATCGTCTTGTGCGCTGCGGTGGCGGAAAACGCGTAAATGCCCGGCGCAGCGCGATCCGCCGCTGGGCCGAGGTTGAAATGGCAGTACCATTTACTGAAGGGCCGCCGCGTCGTCGTGCTGAACGTCGTGCGTGGCGGGATCAGATACACGGTGCCGGGTTTCACCACGGTGCTCACGCCGTCGATCTCCACCACGCCGCCCTCCTGCATCGGCCAGTAGAGACGCCAGTAGGGATCGTTCAGCCGACGCAGCTCCCAGTGCTCCAGCTCGATTTTACGCGTGGTGAGGATGTCCACCGTCACACCCGGCAGCGCCACGCTGCGATGCCCCTGCACGCGATGCGCCGCCCCAGCGGGCACGACACTGAGTATGGAAGGCTTGTCTGACATAAGGTGGTATTGCGGAATCGGATACAAGCCTGTCCGGGTTGCCACGCGGCATCAAGCGGACTTTGGCGGAGGTTCCACGGTCTTGCTGACGTTTATCAGCAAACCATCCCGCAGGACCTGCGGCAGCCGCTCGAGGCCGCACGCGGCTCCTACCAGCGCTCCGACGACGGCACCGCGATGGCAGTTGTCGCCACCGACCATGGTATTGGCCACCACGGCGGCTTCGAAGTCATCGGCATACTTCCACGCGAGGTAGAGCGAGGCGGGAAACGATTCGCGGATGTAGCACGCGGGACTCACATGACGGCCGACGACCACCAAATCGGGCTCTTTGGACCAAAGCGCGGCCTTTCGTTCCGAAAACCAGCGGCTGCCGTGATGCAGGATGGTTTCTCGCAGCGGCTCGCCAAGCATCAGAGCCAGCAGCATGCGCGTGAGCGCTTTCGCCGCGTCGAGCACCTCTTCATCGCCATGGGAAAAGCCCACATGATCCTTCACTGCGGCAGGTGCTTCCTGGCCCAGGCGAGCACAGAGCAAGGCCACGCCTGCGAGACCACCGATATGCACATCCGCGCCGCCGCAGCGTCGCGGCTTTGAGCCACGCGCGAGCTGCGTGAAGAAGTGCCGGTGATACTCTTCCACATAGGTGTCGCGATGCCGTCCGGGCGTGAGCATGAAGTCGATGTATCGCTCCAGGTAGTCATCAAGGTCGTAGCCGCCTTTCGCGGTGAGTGATTCATCCAGCACGCGCACGAGCTGGAGGTTGAGCGTGTTTTCACCTGGCCGCAGAAACGGATGATAATGCACGCCCGCCTGCCCCCAGTATTGCGCCTGCTCGCGCAAGATGTCGCCGCGTTCGTTCAGCGGCGTGTAGCTGGATCGCCACAGGATGCTGTCGGGATGCGGATGCTTCGGCGCCAAGTAGCTTCGGATGATGCCATAGTCGCGCTGCAAGGCCCCGCGGTCGTAATACCAATGCGCCGGCATCGCCAGCGCATCCGCGATGTAGGCACCGGTGACCATCCCGGCGCAGCGATCTTCGAGAATGTTGTTCATGATTCAAACGAGGTGTTTTGAGCAAACTCATGTCCGGCCAGCCAGGCGTCCTCGACGCGTGAACGACGCAGCGCATCACCCACAAAGTGCAGACGCGGCGGCAAAGCAGGCGCGGTGAACGGCGCATTAACACGAGCGAGCCGCCAGCGATGCCCGAAAGCACCGGCAAAGGCATCTGCGGGTATTTCCCAACGTTCCTCGACCATCGTGCGAACAAGCGCGGGATACTCCGCCGGAGGCTTTTCGAGATGTTCGCGGCTGAAAGCCTCGCCGAGATGCGCCACCAGCACCGTGAAACCCGGCGCGATGCGTCCCAGCTTGTGATTCTCGCACGCCGTCCAGGCCAGCGCGGTACCCGGATGGCTGAACGCATACGTTTCACGTGTGCGGCCGATCCACTCTCCATGATAAGCCAGCGCGACCGCGAGACACGGGATATAGTCCAAAACAGGCTCGATGCCGAAAAGCCGCGCCGTCTGCGGCCACGGCGCGGTGCTAACCACGTGGTCAAAATCGGCCAAAAGACTCCGTGCATCGTCGATTTGGCATTCGGAGCGGATTTCGATGCCTTTCGCGAGTTCACGCGCGAGACGGCTGTTGCCATTGCGATGAATCCAGCGGCCTGAATCCGGCAATTCGTGCCCCAATTCATCGCGCACCGGCTTTTCCAGTCTCCACAAGGCCACGCCGCAGGCTGCGGTGGCCGCCTCGCGAAAGCGCTCATCGCGCATCGTGAAGTATTGCGCCCCGTGATCGATCACATGGCCTTCCCAGCGCTTCGAGGCGCAGCGACCTCCAAAGCCGCGCGACTTCTCCAGCAGCGTCACCGCCGCGCCACGCTGGGTGAGCCCACGAGCCGTCGCGATGCCCGCGAGACCGGCTCCGAGGATGGCAATGCGTTTTCCAGAGAGGTGACTCATAAGGATGGAAGGAAGAACATGCCTCTCATTACGCCCTGGCTGGCTGCCGGGATGTGGGTTTGTGATTGCCGAATCCGACACAACTCCCGCCAATGCTGGCATGGAAGGCGAGCCCGGCGTGGTTATCCATGGCCGCCTCATTCAATCAACCTCACACGACCATGGCCGACATCTCCACCTCCGCTGCTGACAAAAAGGAAAAAGAATACTTCACGAGCACTCCTCAGGAGACGCCGGGCTTCTTCCTCAAAGGTTCCCACCAATACGATTGGGGTCTCAAGAACCGCCTCAGCCAGGTTTTCAATCCCAAGGACGGCCGCACCGTGATGCTCGCCTTTGACCACGGCTACTTCCAAGGCCCCACCACCGGTCTGGAGCGTGTCGATCAGACCATTCTGCCCCTCGAGCCCTACGCCGACTGCCTCATGCTCACGCGTGGCATTCAGCGCAGCGTCATCCCGGCCTCCACGCGCAAGGCCATCGCTCTTCGTGCGTCCGGCGGCACCTCGATGGTGAGCCAGTTCGAAGAGTGGGAAGGCGAAATCGACGGCAAGAAGGCCAAGTTTGGCCGCCCCGGTTTTGAGCCGCTCTCCAATGAATCCACCGCGCTGAACATCGAAGAAGCCATCCGCCTCAACGCCAGCGTGTTGGCCGTGCAGGTCTTCATCGGC
>JBEIGR010000657.1:0-3138 GCA_040381795.1 Verrucomicrobiaceae bacterium
CTATGCGCAGCTCGACGTGGAGGCCACGCTCGACCTCGGCACCGGCAGCCTGCTCGTCCTCGGTGTGCTGACGGACAAATCCTACGTCATCGCCCCGGAGTGCAAGCTCACCGGCGGCTTCGCCTTCCTGGTGAATGACCAGGGCGACTTCCTCGCCACCTTCGGCGGTTACAGCCCGGACTTCGACTACGCCATCCGTGGCTACCCGGCGGTGCCGCGCCTCGGCATCCAGTGGCAGATCGACGCCCACACCGCCATCAAAGGCAGCGAATACTTCGCCATCACGCCAGACTGCATGATGGCCGGCGGCTCCCTGCATGCCACGTGGAACTGCGGCATCTTCTCCGCCTGGTTTAACTTTGACGCCCATCTTTTCCTGCAATGGCGGCCCCTGCTCTACAGCGTGGGCTTCTCCATGGACCTCGGCGTGGCCTTCGATCTGAAGGTGCTCTTTGTCCACGTGCACTTCAGCTTCCACATCGGTGCCAGCATCGAAATAGACGGCCCGCCCTTTCATGGCAAAGCGCACATCGACCTCGACGTCATCTCCTTCACCGTCGAGTTCGGCACTGCGGCACCACAGCCCGTGCTGCCGTGGACAGAATTCCGCAGGCTCCTCCCGGGCAGCGTCAAGCTCGACCCCAAGGCCCCCGCGAATGCCACGCTCACCGCGGACGCTCTGGCGGCACTCGAAGACAGCCAAACTGCCAGCCTCGACGGCAATGCCAGCCCTCTACTCAGCGCCAAAGTCACTGGCGGCCTCGTCAAAGACCTCAGCCAGCCCAAAGCGAAGACACATCCCGACGATCCCGACTGGATCATCAACGGCACCGAATTCGCCCTCCACATCAGCAGCGCCGTGCCCATTCATACCATCAACGGGCAGACCACCTTCACCTTGGACAATGGCACGACCTATCAGATTCCGCAGACCCCGCTGGGCCTCCTGCCCATGCGGGACGCAGCCCATCCTGCGGCAAACTGCATCACCACCAGCGAGCTAAGCATCAGCATCACAGGTGCGAGTGACTCCGCCAAAATCACCCTCACTCCCGCGGACAGCATCCTCTCCACCGCGCTCTGGGGCCAGCAGGCCAGCACCGATGCCAAGGCCCCCCGCAGCCAGTGTACCAGCAGTCTGCACTTCACCGCGGCGGAGCAGACGCCGCAGACCAGCCTGCCCATCACCATCGCCAAACTGCTCTCAGAAACAAATCCCACCAACTTCCTCAGCGCCGGAAGCCGCCCCGCCTCCGCCACGCCCTTTTCCTGAAACCACCCATCCTTCACGACCATGCCCTTTCGACCCATCATTCGCAAGAGACCCGTCGCACCTATCGCCCCCAGGGCTCCAGGATCAGCCGCCGCCCTGCCTGCGGATGGCATCAGCAGCATCGCCAATCTCGCCACGCCAGTGCTCTCGGGCAGCACCATCCTTCTCGCACTCGCCACCACCGGCACGAACCCGAAGAGCGTCCCCTTTGACTGCGTCCGCGTCAGCGGCTGTCCCCATGTCAACCAAGGTGCGCCAGCCTCCGCAGACTGGACATGGTCAGCCGTCACGGGAATGCCAGACACCTATGACTTCAAGCCGGCGACGGCGCTCACCCTGACCGCCGCCAGCCCGCCATGCACGCTACCTTTCACCCTCCCACCGAGTGACAGCCAGATGTACATGGCCAGCTTCACCCTTTATCATGGGAATGTAGCCGTCAGTAACAGCGCCCCCGTCGCTATCACGCCCTCCACTGCCGTCACCCTGCCCGTCATCTCCGTCGGGGCACACTCACCCGCCGTCCTCATCCTGGCAAATGACCCCAAGGGCTTCCCAAACGCCCTCACCTGCCATCTCCGCCCAGACGCCTCCAGCACCGCAGGTGTTCTTCTCAGCAAAGTCGAACTCATCGCCTGGACGACGGCTGGCGTGAAAGTGGACGACGCCACCATGAATACCTATCTCAGCGGGGCCAAGGTACAGACCGCGGCGGGCGTCACCCCCATCACCACCACCACCTTCAACATCAGCGGGGCCGTCACCAAGCCCGTGATGAGCTTTGACTTCACCGGCATCGCCCTCCCCCCCACCGCCGCCCGCCTGGAGGTGCGCTTCTCCCTCACCACCAGCGACCAAAGGTACGCCTACACCGCCTCCGCCTACTTCGAAACCTACGGCCCCATCACCCTCGACTACACACTCTCAGCAGACGACACCGCCTACTACCAGCTCGACAGCCCGCACCTCGTCCGCTGCTTTGATGACAATCATAAAAAGCCCAACATCACCTGGACGCTCAAAAACGCCGATGGCACCCCGCTGAACCTCACCCTCTACTCTTCTCTCAATAACCCAAACGCCAGCGCCACCCAGGGCGGCTCCGACCCAAAATACAACGTCGGACAGAACATCCTCTACTGGCTCCTCGCACCGAATGTCCCCGTCATCTCCAAGGACATCACTCTCGTGCAAATCACCCCGGACACGGTCACCCCAAACCTCTCCGGCTTTGATCTGCGTGCCCCGCATGCGCCCGCCGGCCAGGGTAACACCCTGCAATACTGGAGCAAACTCAACGATGCCAAATTCATCGGCACCGACCTCACCAACCTCAATCTCAACGGCAAAAATTTGTACAGTGCCGACTTCACCAATGCCAAACTCGCAGGCGCGGATCTCAGCAGCGTGAATCTTTGCAGCGCACTATTTAGCGCCACTACCTTCAGCGCCTCCACCAAGCTCAATAACCTCCGGGCGGCAGAGGGAATGCAGAATGCCGGGCAGTACATAGGGTTATACTGCCCCTACTTCAGCGGCTGCGATCTGAGCGCTATCCAGAACACCAACTGCCAGGGCATGACCCTCGTGATCAGGGAAGACGGCACCAACAAGTGGCCTGCATTCATGAGCCTTGCCAGCCTCATCAATACGGACGTTAACAAAAAAATCGCCATGTTTGCGGGGATGACGATCGGCGGCTGCCCTCTAGCGGGCGTCTCCTTCGCCGGCATGAACTTCACCGGCATTGATTCTAACGGCAAGCCCATCGGCATTGATTTCACCGGCATCAACCTCAGCGGCTGTGACTTCACCGGCGCCACCCTCAACAACGCCACCTTCAAAAACACCACCTTCAGCGCCGA
>JBEIGR010000658.1:0-3129 GCA_040381795.1 Verrucomicrobiaceae bacterium
CGATGAAGCCACCCACGCCGTGCACGCCGAAGACATCGAGCGAGTCGTCATACTTGAATTTCTGCTTCACCTTGGCGCAGAAGAACCAGCACACGAGGGCGCTGATGCTGCCGATGCAGATGGCACCCACGGGGCCGACCTTGCCCGAGGCCGGTGTGATGGCCGCCAAGCCCGCGATGGAGCCAGTGGCGATGCCGAGGGCACTGGGCTTGCCCACTTTGATCTTCTCAATGATCGACCATACCACACAGGCGGCACAGGCAGAGAGGTGCGTGACCACCACGGTCATCGCGGCGCTACCGTTCGCGGCCACTTGGCTGCCGCCGTTGAAGCCAAACCAGCCCACCCACAGCATGCCGGCTCCGGCGACGGTGAAGGGAAGATTATGCGGCATCATCTGCTGCTGGGGGAAACCTCGGCGCGGCCCCACCATGATGCAGGCCACGAGGGCTGCCACACCCGCGGTGATGTGGACGACGATGCCACCGGCAAGGTCGATCACATTTTTGAGGCCGAAGAACTCCATCTTATGCCACACGCCCCAGCAGGTGGGCACATACACCAGCAGGCTCCAGAGGATGCTGAAGACCATGATGGCGCTGAATTTCATGCGCTCGGCAAAGGCCCCGATGAAAAGCCCCGGCGTGATGAGGAAGAACATCATCTGGTAGGCGAACCACAAATGCTCCGGGATGTTCGGATAGGCCGCGTAGGTGCTGGCAGGCGTCACGCCCTTGAGAAACATCTTGTCGAAACCACCGATGAAGCCGCTATCGCCCGTAAAGCTCAGCGAGTAGCCGCAGACGAGCCACACGAGGCTCAGCACGGCGGTGAGGGCAAAGCACTGCATGAAGATCGAAAGCACGTTTTTCGAACGCACGAGGCCCGCGTAAAACAACGCGAGGCCGGGGATCATCATGAAGAGCACGAGGGCGGTGGAGGTGAGCAGCCAGGCGGTGTCTCCGCTTTGGATGGTGGACGTTTCAGCAGCGTGCAACGACGTGGAGGCACAGCAAAGCGCGGCGCACGCTGCGGATAGCAGCGTGGTGCCACGCCCGCGACGCATAAGCGCAGGGTGGGTCATGGTTGGTTGGTGGTTGGGTTGGTTGAGGCCAGTTCGCAGATGGTTGGGCCGCGAATCGACAATCTTCCCTTCAAAGCAAGGCCCGTGCCAGGATGCGAGTGTTTTTTGAGTCGTAATACCACCAGCTTCTCATCGGGGTGAAGAGTGCAGGTGACTCGCGATTCAGGGCGGTTGCGATTTCTTATCCGTTCAGCTTTGGCTCAGTGTTATGGCTTCGTCTCAGGGCACGATTTCGTGCGTGCCGGCCTGCACGGCGATGTCTTTGAGGCCGCTGTCGGAGATGGCATTGCCCTTCACGACCTGCTTTTCACCAGAGAGGACGATGCCGTTCTTGCCGGAGGTGCTGATCACATTGCCCGTGACAGTGTTCTTGGCTGTGCCGGAGGCGATTTGAATGGCATTGCCAAGGGTTTGCTCGAACTGATTGCCGGAGATGATGTTCGTTTCATTGAGGCCGGGCTGCTTGCACCAGCGCCAGAGGTGGATGCCGGTCTGGCAGGCGAGGAAATCGTTTTGCTCGATGCGGCAGGCGCTGGCGTCGTTCAATTCCACGCCCACGAGGCTGCGGGCGATGTGGTTGTGCCGCGCGATGCTGCCGGTGGTGAAGTGATCGAAGTCGATGGCCTCATCCGAGGTGTCCCGGATGGTGCAATTCTCGATGAGGGCCTCTTCGCAGGCGTAAAGGGCGATGCCGCGGCCGTGGCAGTTCTGGATGAAGCAGCGCTCGATGTGGAGATTCTTGATGAGCGGGCCGGTGGGGCCTTTTTCATAGCTGTAGGGGCCCTGGGCCAGGATGCCGCAGAGCTGCCCATGGCCGCGCACGGGCGGATCACCCTCCACCCGACCACCATCGAGGGTGAGCTTGCTGATCCGCACCTCCGAGGTGGTGCCGCGTATCTCGAAGATATTCGCCGCATCGGGGTCACGGATGAGCGTTCCGGCTGGGGCAGGGAAGTCGAGTGGCTTCACGAGATGAAGGGTGTTTCCCTCGATCTTTGACAGGGTGGCGAGGTGGTAGGGCTTCGGTTTCTTGGTGAATCCGTCCACGGCCCCATCGGCCTCCAGGTGAAGGCGCATGCCGGGCTTGAAGGACTGGTGGCGCTTCACTTTGATGAGGCGGTCTCCAGCTTTGGCAGGTTCGCTGAGCTCGGCAAAAGCTAGCGGAGGCAGTTGCAGGATGGTTTGCTCGGCATCGAGTCCGGCAATGTGGAGCTTTTTGGCGCTATTAATGACCAGCGAATGGTCGAGCACATGCCTTCCCGGTGGGATCACCACCTCAGAGCCCTTCTCGGACTTCACCGCGTCGTTGATGAAGCTTTGCAGCTCATCCGCTGTGAGGGCGGAGGCGGTCTGGATGGCCAGGAGGTGGAAAAGGAGGCGAAAAAGCATGGAGGAAGCTCAATACGCCAAAAACCGCTTTTTCCGACTCGCCGTTTGCACCCGGCCCGGTTCCTGCTTGGAAGGGAGGACTCCATGCCAACCCCGCCCGCCACGTCGCTCCGCCAGCTCGGATTCCAGCTTCTTCGAGATGATCTTCAGTTCCTCATGCAGGCCTTTGCCGCCGTGCTGAAACGCATGGGCGAACCGCAACTGGCCGCCAGCCTGCCGTGGATTCATTCCGAAGCGCCGACGAGCGAAGTGCAGGCCACGAGGTCGCTCGGCCAGGCCTACTCGATTGCCTTTCAGCTCCTGAACATCGTCGAAGAACGAGCCGCCTCGCAGATTCGCCGTCTTCGTGAGAAACAATCCGGCCCCGAGGCCGAGCAGGGCCTGTGGCCGGATAACATGCGGGACATGCTGGACCTTGGCCTGAGCGGGGACGACATCCTCAACGTGCTGCGAGATGTCGCCGTCGAGCCGGTGCTCACCGCTCATCCCACGGAGGCGAAGCGCGAGACTGTCCGAGACCTTCATCGCGAGATTTACGGCCTCATGGAGCGCCACGAGAACACCGCCTACACGCCGCGTGAGCAGTCTCGGCTTCACGGCCTGCTGCAAACGCAGCTCGAGAACCTCTGGCGCACCGGCGAGATCCATGTGACGCG
>JBEIGR010000659.1:0-3127 GCA_040381795.1 Verrucomicrobiaceae bacterium
AAGGTCTGGGTGCTCATGGCGGCAGTGTATTCGAAATCACGGGCGCGTCACCACCTCGTTCATGTTGAGGATGACGCTGGCGGTGACGCCGTAGGCGGCGAGTTCGGCCGGGTTGAGTGCGGCGTCCGGCTTGTGGGCACCAGTAGCGAGGAATTGCTTCGCGCCGTCCGGCGCGGCCTGGAAGGCGGTGAGGCGGTTTTGCAGGCCTTTCTTCAAAATGGCGACCTCATCCGCCGATGGCGCACGCGAAGTGGCACGGCGGAAGGCCCAAGTGATACGCTGCTCGGGCGTGGAGCCGCCTTCCTTGATCATTTTCTCGCCCAAGGCCTTCGCCGCTTCGACGAAGGTGACTTCGTTGAGCAAGGAGAGAGCTTGCAGCGGTGTGTTCGTGCGGCTGCGTTTCACGGTGCAGACTTCGCGGGATGGGGCGTCGAACATGAGCATCGTCGGCGGTGCGGCGGTGCGTTTCCAGATGGTGTAGAAGCTGCGGCGATAGAGGCCTTCGCCGCTGTCGGCCTTGTAGCCGCGGAGGTCGCCGTATTTGCTGGTGTCGTCCCAGACGCCGTCGGGCATGTAGGGTTTCACGCTGGGGCCACCGACCTTCGGCACGAGCAGGCCGGCGATGGTGAGCGCTTGATCACGCACGACTTCGCCGCCGAGGCGGAAACGCGGCCCGCGAGCGAGCAGGCGGTTTTCGGGATCTTTTTCGAGCAAGGCGGGCGTGACCTTGCTGCTCTGACGATACGTGGCGCTCATGACGATGAGTTTTTGCATCTTCTTCATGTCCCAACCGCTGCGGATGAACTCCGTGGCAAGCCAGTCGAGCAACTCGGGATGCACCGGATACTCCGCCTGCGAGCCGAGGTTCTCCGCCGTTTTGCAAATGCCATAGCCAAAGAATTTTTCCCAGGTGCGATTGATCCACACGCGAGCAGTGAGCGGGTTTGCGGGATCGACGAGCCACTTCGCGAGGCCGAGGCGGTTCGCGGGTGCGCCTTTCGGTATCGGTGGCAGCACGGCGGGCGTGGCCATGGTCACTTTGTCGCCCGGTTTGTCGTATTCGCCGCGCTTGAGCACGAAGGTGTCACGCACGGGGCCTTCTTGCATGACCATGACATTTGGCAGTGAGCGGTCGAAGTCGTCGTAGGCCTTCTGAGCACGAGTGAGGGTCACATCGGCTTGTTTGAGCGGGTTTTCGACATTTGTGCGGAAGAAGGCCGAGATGTCTTTTTTCTGCTGTGGCGTGCGTTTGGCGGCGGGTGTCTCAATGGCGAGTTTGAGCGCGGGTGAAAATGGATCGCCGCTGAGCCGCACCGCGTCCGGTGGCAGGCTGGAGGCGGAAAGGCGGAAGCGGCCGATGTTGTGCCCGCCGATGGCTTCCATGCGCACGCGGAGCAGTAGCATGGCGTCCTTCTTGGGTGCGATGGACTCCTGCAGCACAAACATGGCGCGGCGGTTTTCTTTGCGATTCGGGCCATCGACGGCCCAGGAGCCGCGTTTGCCCTTGCCGTCGTCGATCACGTTGGCGATTTCGTAGCCTTTTTGCGAGAAATCGGCCTCGGCCTTCTTGAGCTTCAATAGCTCCTGCTTGCCATTGGCATGCCGCACATAGACGTCGAAGGCGCTGAGGGCGAAATTGCTGTTGCTGTAGCGACCCGCACCGCCGCCGGGTAGCGAGGGATCGGTGAGGCATTCGAGCAGGAAGGCGGACGCGCCCTCCTCCGGCAGCACGGCGTCGTAGATGTACACGTCATTTTGCGGGTTCGCTCCGGTGGCTAGGTAGCTGCTATCGGGCTGCTTCACCAAAGTAGTGCCGTTTTTGGATTCAACGTTCGTCGGCGTCAGCGGTGCCCAGACGGTCTTCATCTTGCTCAGCGTCTCCTGCGCTTTCGGTTCCCAGGCGGCGATGAGCTGCGGGAGTTGCTTCGTGATCTCGGCGATTTGTGCTTTGGCCTTTTTGAGGTCCGCATCGAGCTGCGCGATCTTTTGCTCCTGCTCCGGCGTGGGCACCGTGGTAATGGGAAGGCTGTTGCCGCCGCTGCGGTTCGATGCGCCCTGAATGGTGCCGCTTTCTGGCACGTTGTTGAAGAAGGCGAAGAAGGAATAGAAGTCCTTCATCGAGATCGGGTCATATTTGTGATCGTGGCAGCGGCAGCAGCCCATGGTGAGGCCCATCCAGGTGGCGCTGGTGGTCTCCACGCGGTCCATGATGTTCTCGATGCGCCACTCTTCGGCGATGATGCCGCCCTCGCCATTGATGCGATGGTTGCGGTTGAATCCGGTGGCCACGATCTGATCACGCCGCGCATTCGGGATGAGGTCGCCAGCGATCTGCTCGGTGGTGAATTGGTCGAAGGGCTTGTTGTCATTGAAGGCCTTGATCACCCAATCACGCCACGGCCACATCTGGCGGCTGCTATCGGTCTGAAAGCCGTTCGAGTCGGCATAGCGGGCGTAATCCAGCCACTGCATGGCCATGCGCTCGCCGTAGTGCTGGCTGGCGAGCAGGCGGTCCACATAGGTTTCGTATTTTTTATCCGACCAATCGGTGAGATCAGACAGATCCGCCGTGGAGGGCGGCAGGCCGGTGAGGTCCAAAGAGACGCGTCGAATCTGCGTCGCCGCATCGGCGAGCGGAGACATTTGGAGGCCTTCTTTCTCCAAACGGGTCGTGATGAAGCGATCCACCGGGTGCTCGATGCCCGCGACCTTCGGCGGCTCGACCCGCACGGGCGCGAGGAATGCCCAGTGGCCCTGATATTCGGCTCCTTCGGCGATCCACTGCTTCAAAATGGCCTTTTCGGCGCTGGTGAGCGGCTTGCCGCTTTTCTCCGGCGGCATGACGTCATCGTGAGAGTCCGCCAGCATCGCGCGGGCGATCATCTGGCTCTTTTCCGGGCTACCGGGCATCAGCGCGATGTCGCCGGACTCGGCGGGCTTCATCGCCTCCGCACGGAGATCGAGCCGCAGCTCGCCTTTGCGATGGCTGGCATCCGCGCCGTGGCAGTGAAAGCACTTCTCATTGAGTATCGGCCGCACATCGCGGTTGTATTGAATCTGCTCCGCAAAGAGAGAAGCGGGGAGGATGAAAAGAGGAAGAAGGAAACGGGACATGACGGATGAGAGC
>JBEIGR010000660.1:0-3126 GCA_040381795.1 Verrucomicrobiaceae bacterium
GACGGTGGCGGCTTCCGCTGCTCGTGTGCCTTCCATGCTTGCTTCGCTGCAAGACCTCGCACCGGATAACCTTCAATTTGGAGACAAATTTGATCCAGGCCCGATCCCGCGTCCGGGCGTGACGAAATTCGTCTGATTCACCAAGCATCGTGACGTGATGTAACACTGGCCGCCGCAGGATTTGGAATGCTGTCCGGTGTCCCGATTATAAGCGAGGCACTGTAGCCAAAGCCCCACGAGATCGAATTCAAGGCCACCCACTGGGACGCAGTTCCAGCAGGCTCAAACATCATGTCGATATTGAAGCTGTTCGAGCAGGTGACGTTCTGGAGCGGCGGAATCGAAAAACGGTTTGGGTGTGCCTCAGGGGCGCGCAGCCAGAATGATGTGCTGAGCCAAGGCGGGTTTAAACCGCAGAGTTGGGACGATCGCAGAGTTCAGAATCCTCTTCAGAAAGTATTTCTCTGCGTCCGTCCATCCTCTGCGGTCACATCATTTGGAAGGAAGAACCACTGAATACATCATTGCGGCGACGCACCCTGCCTCAGTGCCTCAGCCCTCGATCCAAACCTGCCGGCATAGAAAAAGATGGACGAAATCCGGCACACCGAAATATAACGGAATTAATTCCGCGCAATAATCATGCAGACCACCCTCTCATGGCCAATGCCCACCCCGGTAAACCACCTGGATGACGCAAGGGTATTGCCCGCGAAAGCTCTCACCCTTCGCCCGCCGCATTCGGCATTTCACAGCTCGCAGCTCACAGCTCACAGCTCACAGCTCACAGCTCACGGCTCACGGCTCACAGCTCACGGCTCACGGCTCACGGCTCACGGCTATCTCCCCTCCCTCACCGTCAAACCGGAAAAGAGCTGGAATCAACTCCTCCGTTGGCTGCGAAAGCCCCTCTGCCGATCTCGCCACTTCGTCTGCCGACCGTGACAGATACTCTGCCGACTGCGCCAGTTGGTCTGCCGGGCACGCCACACGGGTTGCTGACCGCGCCACTCTGTCTGCCGACCGTGACAGCCAACCTGCCGACCGCACCACCTCATCTGCCGGGCGTGAC
Organism: Verrucomicrobiaceae bacterium; assembly: GCA_040381795.1. GTDB lineage: Bacteria > Verrucomicrobiota > Verrucomicrobiia > Verrucomicrobiales > Verrucomicrobiaceae > Prosthecobacter. Next base: position 1,073 of record JBEIGR010000660.1, read on the forward strand.
AACTACCTTGCCGACTGCGCTACTTCATCTGCCGGGCGTGACAGCCGCCTTGCCGACCGCGCCAGCTACCCTGCCGACTCTGCTACCTCTTCTGCCTAGCGCGACAGCCGCTCTTTGAACATCGAACAACCGAAAACCGAGAACCCCATGAACACCCGCCAAAACGCCGTCGCCCAGGCACTCGTGCGCAGTACTGATTTTGTCACCAGCCGCCAGGCTGATTTCACCCACACGCCGCCGACCAAGGTGGACATCAAATTTGCCAGTACCCAACTGCGCTTGCAGAAGGCCGTCACTGCGCTGGGTGGGAAGGCAGCCATCCAGGCTGGCGGCGGTTATGGGGAGAGCACGCAGGCGCAGCGATCCGCCCGGCAGCGCCTCGAAGACCTTCTCAGCGAGGTCAATGATGCCGCCGACGCCATCGCCGATGAAACGGACAACGAGGCCCTCATGGACCGCTTCCGCATGCCGGATGGTCGCGGGGATGAGGAACTCAAAAGCCGTGCCCGTGGCATGGCACTCGCCATTCGCGAGCTGGCGCTCAATGACGAGTTCGAGGCCCACGGCTTCGGCGCAGATACCGCAGCCGATCTCGAAGCTCACGCCAGCCATCTCGACGGCAGCGAGGGAGAGCAGGGCAAAGCCCTCGGCGAGCAAGCCGGTGCCACCGCCGCCATCCCCGGCCACCTCCGTGACGGCAAATCCGCCCTCAAGACCTTCAACATCCTCTTCCGCCGCACTTACGCCTCCCAGCTCGATGTCCTCACCGCTTGGCGCACCGCCAGCCACATCGAGCGCCCCGAGAAGCGAAAGAAGAAGGACGATGCTCCACCTGCGCCACCAGCCCCTTAAAACGTCCTCGTCCTCCTACTCGAACTCGTCCTCGATCCCAGCGCCTTCTTCCAACCACGGAGTTCACTGAGATACACAGAGGTCAAAGCCACCGCCACGCATATCCACCGGTCCATTCATTCGCCACCCGCACCGTAGCCAGTGCTTTGTGCATAGCACTCGAAGAGGATCCTCCCGCGCCTCAAAGGCCAGCAATCACCGCCCACAGTTCACAGCCTACTGCCGCCCGCCCGCCGTCACTCTCCGCCAAATCTGCAATCCATGAACTCCTTCCGCCGCTTCTCCCGCCGTGCCTGGCTCCTCCACGGCTATCTGCTCGCCAGCATGATCCTCTGGCCCGTGCCCACCGTGCGCTCCTACTGGACTTGGGATACCTCCACCGGCGCCAAAGTGGAGATCGAAAATCCTCCCGTGGGAGATTCCTGGTGGGACCTGGACGGTGATCTCGATGGCCTCACCAATGCGCAGGAGGTAGCCTTCGGTTCCAATCCCTTCCAGAAAGATAGCGATTACGACGGCCTCACCGATACCGATGAGCGAGACATCACCCCTGCCATGCTCGGGGGAGTCATCACCACCGATCCCTGGAATTGGGACAGCAATGCCAATGGCCATTCCGATCACGATGAATACTGGGCTTGGCAATCCGGGCTGACGTTAAATGTCAGCTACTACGGCCAGACACCGCCCAGCCCTCTTCCGCCGGACTATTACCGCGACCTCGACGGAGACGGCACCTACAATCTTTGGGACTACGCCCCGACGGATAGCAGTGTCAGCTCGCCACCCGCTGATCCCGGAAGTGGTGGCAGCGGCACGCATCCTAATCCATCTACCACGGACAGCGATGGTGACACTCATTATGACTCCTCCGACAGCCATCCTTCCCTCAATTACCTCTGGGCGGACTGGAACTACAACGGCACCAATGACAGCCAGGAGCCGCCGCCCCCTTCCGATAGCGATGGCGACGGCTATTTTGACACTTCAGACAGCCATCCATACTACAATTGGCTCTGGGAAGACTGGAACTGGAATGGCACCAATGACAGCCAGGAGATCCCGCCGACCTATCCAAGCGATCCGACCTATCCCCCTGATCCCTATTATACAAATAGCGATGGAGATAGCGCCATGGACGCGAATGACAGCGATCCCACCAATCCCTCCCTCTGGGAAGACTGGAACCGCAACGGCATCAA
>JBEIGR010000661.1:0-3121 GCA_040381795.1 Verrucomicrobiaceae bacterium
CGCCATCCCACGCGGCAACGACGGGATGAACGGCAGCGACGGTGCCCCCGGTGAAGTGAGCCAAGCCCAACTCGACAGCGCCATCAGCGGCACAAGCAGCAATACAAACGGCGTAGGAACCCTGGACAATGTTTTCGGTGATCCCGCCTCCGAAGAACTGCGCAACAAGCTCAACGAGTTGATCCATGCGCTGAGGCGGTAAAGAACTTCCCCAACACGTTTTGCTTGTGAACTCAGCCCTATTCCTCCATCTCATCCCGGATATTCCACAATAAACTGTGGGCGAATCAGATTCGCTCACAGTTTATTGTGACTAAACAACGTTCGCCAAACCAATGAAGTCGCCACTTCTTGTCATCTTACCGAAAGATTGCGCCGAACCGCAGTCTGACTTGAAGGCAGCGCTTGAACATTTTCGACTTGATGAGGACGACATCGAATCGATTCAGAGTCATCACTGGGATTACTGGTATTATCCTGAACCATGGATCAGGCAGCCGGACATCGCATTGGCGTTTTCGGGACTCGATGATGGTCTTGCCGGGAATCTTGGCTTGGTCAGCCGGCTCACGGTTGCGGAGGAGTGGTGCGGCGTCGTAACACCCGAACTCGTTTGGTATGATCTCGCAGATCACGGGTGGAGCATGGTTCGACATCCGTGCCCTGAGAACGAGATTGCCGAGGCGGCGTGGAAGAAGCAGTATCAGGACATCTTGAGCCGCTACCCGAATCATCTCGCAGCGGGAGTCATGATCCACTGTTGACCCAACGAACCGTTCAACTGAATGAATCCACCAGCAACCAAGGCGAACAAAACGGATGCAGGCAACGGCTCGTATGGCATCTGTCGTGTCATCGACGCCTCCCGCTCGCCGTCGCCTGATCCGAAGCGGTCGCCAAGAATTGGGCTGGAGTGAATTTTCCATGCGGTGTGATTGGGAATGCCGGGTGTGCCGACGTATCCCGTGCGTCATGCGAATCAGCCTGCTTTTCCTCTCCACCACGGTCGCCGCGGCTCCGGTGGATTTTGTCCGCGATGTGCAGCCTCTTTTCAAAGAGCACTGCTATTCCTGTCATGGCCCGAACAAGCAGGAAGCGGCCTTTCGCCTCGATCACAAGCCCAGCGCGATGAAGGGCGGGGATTTCGGCTCGGCCATCCTGCCGGGTAAAAGCGCCGATTCACCGCTGGTGCATGCCATTGAAGGTAAAAACCCGAAGATGCGCATGCCGCGCAAAGGCGATCCGCTTTCGGCGGAGCAGATCGCTGTCGTGCGTCGATGGATCGACGAAGGTGCTACCTGGCCGGACAGTGCCAGCGTGAATCTCGACAAAAAGGTCGATCATTGGGCCTTCAAGCCGCCGGTGAAGGTCAAACCACCTGCTGCGGGAAATCCCATTGATGCCTTCATCCGTGCTCGTTTGGCCAAAGAAGGTCTGAAACCTTCTCCGAAGGCTTCCCCGGAAGTTTTGAGGCGCCGGCTTGCTCTGGATTTGGTGGGCTTGCCGCCTGATCCGTCAGATCGGACCGATCTGACGGATCTGACGGATCTGACCGATAAGCTCCTAAAGTCTCCACATTTCGGAGAGCGCTGGGGTCGCCACTGGCTGGATGCGGCGCACTACGCAGATTCAAACGGCTATGAGAAGGACCCGATGCGCTTCATTTGGTTCTACCGGGACTGGGTGATCAATGCCTTCAACCAGGACATGCCCTACAACCAGTTCATCATCGAGCAGATCGCCGGGGATCAGCTTCCGAAGGCCACGCAGGATCAAATCGTGGCCACGGGCTTCCTGCGAAACTCGATGATCAATGAGGAAGGCGGCGTCGATCCTGAGCAGTTTCGCATGGAGGCGATGTTTGATCGCATGGATACCATCGGAAAAAGCATCCTCGGACTCACCATCGGCTGCACGCAGTGTCACAACCACAAATACGATCCCATCTCGCAAGAGGAGTACTACCGGATGTTCGCCTTCCTGAACAACGACAACGAGCCCTGGCGTGTGGTTTACACGCCCTCCGAGCAGATGACACGCTCGCAGGTGCTGCAACGCGTGGCGGAGCTGGAAAACAAGCTCAAGCACGAGCATGCCGACTGGCCGCAGCGGCTTGAAGCCTGGAAAAAGTCCATCAAGCATCCGAACTGGAACACGCTGAAGTTTGAAGACGATCCCAGCGGTGGCGAAAAAGCCCTGCGCCAGCCCGACGGCAGCATTTTGGCCCAAGGCTATGCGCCGACGAAGAGCGAGGTGAAGTTCAACGTGCTGCTCGACAAGCCGGTGAAGATTTCCGCCTTCCGTTTGGAGCTCATGAACGATCCGAATCTGCCCGCGTATGGTCCCGGTCGTTCGCAAAAGGGTACCGCTGCGCTCACGGAATTCAACGTGACCATGAAGATCGACGGCAAAGACACGAAGCTGAAATTCGCGAAAGCCACCGCCGACTTCGGCGAGCCGGAAAACACGCCGCTGGATGCTTTTGCCCGCGATCAAGATGCGACAAAGGACAAACGCGTCACCGGCCCCATCACCTATGCCATTGATGGCGACGACAAAACCGCGTGGGGCATCGACGCCGGCCCCGGCAGGCGCAATGTGCCGCGCAATGCCGTTTTCGTGCTGGAGAAGCCCATCGAGGTGAAGCCGGACTCCGGCCTCGTCATTGGCCTGAGCATGAAACACGGCGGCTGGAACAGCGATGACCTCCAGACGATGAATCTTGGTCGCTACCGCCTCAGCGCCACCGATGCCGCCGAGGCCGAGGCGGACCCGTTGTATGGCAAGAAGGCCGAGTTTGCCGCCTTCCGAGCTTCCGTTCCCGAATGGAAGAGCCTCAACGACGAGATCGAAGCTGCTTGGAAGCCGCATCCCGAAGGCGCGACCACTCTCGTGCTCGATGGCCGCGAGCAACCCCGCATGACGGCGCTGCTGAAGCGCGGCGATTTCACCAAGCCCGGCGATCGCGTGAGCCCCGGCGTGCCTGCGATGCTCAATCCGCTGCCGAAGAATGCCGATGGCTCTCGCCTGACCTTCGCGAAGTGGCTCGCCAGCGATCAATCGCCCACCACGGCCCGTGCCTTTGTGAATCGCGTGTGGCAATCGGTCTTCGGAACCGGCC
>JBEIGR010000662.1:0-3098 GCA_040381795.1 Verrucomicrobiaceae bacterium
ACGGCGTCGATATGGGCCGCAACATCTTCCAGAGCGATGCGCCGATCAGCATGATGCAGGCCGTGCGCGGCGTGGTGCATGAAGGTCTGACACCTGAGCAGGGCTTCCAGATGTACAACGACCTCAAGGCCGCTGGCACCAAGTAAGCCCGCTGTGATGGAGTGATGGCGTTTTGGAGTCATGTCCAACCCATCACTCCCATACTCCATCCCTTCTCCGGCACCTCCGCGATGTTTCACGATCTCTACGACTACCTCTACCACGATGCTCCCACCGGTGGCATTCCGCTGAAGGGCACAGGGATCGTGCTGGGGCTCGCCTTGATCGCCTCGCATGCGTGGGTGCTCGTGAATGGTGAGAAGACGAAAGCCTTCCTGAAGGCCTTCCCGCGCACCTTCAAATGGGGCGTGATCCTCATGAGCCTCTCCCTGCTGTGGGCGCTCTTTTTGCTCTCGAACATGGACATGGGCGAGTTCTTCAACATGCGGCATTACTTCATGATGGTCGTCGCTGCTGGAGGCATCGGCATGATCATCTATGTGCCTGAGTTCCTCTCCGTCCGCGCCCTCGGCTGCCTCATGCTGCTGGCGGCCAGCCCGGTGCTTTACGCTGCCTTCATGCAGCCGCAGACGAGCCGCCTGCTGCTGCCGATTCTCGCTTACGCATGGATTATCGCGGGCATGTATTTCATCGGCATGCCCTACCTGATGCGTGATGGCATCACCTGGCTCACCGCGAAGCCGGGTCGCTGGAATGCCGCCGTGTATGGTGGCATCGGTTACGGCGTGCTGATGCTCGCCACGGCCATCGTTTCATATTGATCGGCCATGAAACCGCCACCTCGCGTGCTCGTCATTCGCGGCGGGGCCATCGGGGATTTCATCCTCACTCTTCCTGCCATGCGTGTGCTGCGGGAGATAATCCCCAATTGCCACCTTGAGGTCATGGGCTACCTCAACATCGCCTCGCTCGCTCAAACCGCCGGCCTCGCCGATTCGGTGCGCAGCCTCGACCACCGCACGATGGCGGCTCTCTTCGCCAAAACCGCGCCCATTGATGAAGCGCTCAGCGAGCATCTGAAAAGCTTCAATCTCATTGTCAGCTACCTCTTTGATCCCGACGGCCACTTCCGCGCCAGCATGGAGCGCATCGGTGTGAAGACGCTCATCGAGTGCTCCCACCGTGTGCAGCCCGATCAAGGCCACGCCTCCCGCCAGCTCGCGAAACCGCTCGAAAAGCTCGCCATGTTCGTGGAGGACGAACATCTGCTGCGGGCGCATTTTGAGCGTCGTGAAGTCATTCCGAACCGCCTCGCCATCCATCTCGGCAGCGGCTCCGAAAAGAAAAACTGGCCGTTCGAACGCTGGCTGGCTCTGGCGGATGAGTTTCGCGATCACGAGGTCATTTTCATCACCGGCGAGGCGGAACAAGAGCGCGGCGTTTGTAGTTCGGGCTTTAGCCCGCCCATCAAAAACTGGCACTCGCTACCGCTTCCTGAGCTCGCGAACCGTTTGACCACCTGCGCCGCCTTTTTTGGTCACGACAGCGGCATCTCGCACCTCGCCGCCGCATGCGGCGTGCCTTCGTTGCTGCTGTTTGGCCCCACCGATCCGGCGGTGTGGGCACCACCGCAGCCTTGGGTCACCGTGCTTCGCGCCGAAAATGGCGATCTGGCCTCCCTCGAAGACCAGCAGGTAAAATTGGCCGCCCGGCAAGTTGTGTCGAAAACGTAGCGTGCTAAGCAGCCTCATCTCATGTCCGAATTCAAACAGCCCGAACGATTCCGAACCATCCTCATCCTTGGCGCTCCAGGCAGCGGCAAAGGCACGCAGGGCAAGGTGCTCGGCTCCATCCCGCGCTTTCATCATCTCGCCTGCGGGGATGTGTTTCGCTCGCTCGATACCCGCACACCGCTCGGGCAGAAGTTCGTCGAATACTCCAGCCGCGGCGAGCTCGTGCCGGATGACGTCACCGTGCAGCTCTGGCATGCCAATGTGCGCCAGCGGGTCGATTCGCATCAGTTCAAGCCGGAGATCGACTTCCTCGTGCTCGACGGCATTCCTCGCAATGTGGAGCAGGCGAGGCACATGGAGGAGCACATCGAGGTGCTCAAAGTCTTCCACCTCTCCTGCCCGGACCGCACCGAACTCGCCCGCCGCCTGCGCAAACGTGCCCTCAAGGATAACCGATTCGACGACGCCAACGAAGCCGTCATCCAGCAGCGTTTTGCCACCTACGAAGCCGAGACCAAACCCATCCTCGACTACTACGCCGGTGATCGCATCATGCCCATCAACGCCTCTCAAGCCCCCGCCAAGGTCCTCTACGATATCCTCGGCGGCATCATGACCCTCGACGCGTGGAAAGAGCTGGAGAAGATGACCATTTAATGCGCATTCTCTTCATCGGCACCGGAGACATCGGCCTTCCGTCCTTGGAGTGGCTCATCAACACGCCCCAGCACGAGGTCGTCGGCGTCATCACGCAGCCGGACAAGCCCGTCGGCCGCAAGCAGGTGCTCACCCCGCCGCAAACCAAGGTCCGCGCCCTCGCCGCCGGACTGCCCGTCTTCCAACCGCTGAAGATCCGCAACGCCGTCGAGGAGTTGAAAGCCTTCAACGCCGACCTCGCTGTCGTCGTCGCCTACGGTCAAATCCTCTCCCGCGCCGTGCTCGACGTGCCCCCGCTCGGTTGCCTGAACATTCACGCCTCGCTGCTGCCCCGTCATCGCGGCGCCGCGCCCATCCAGGCCGCCATCCGCGATGGCGACAGCGAGACCGGCATCACCATCATGTTCATGGATGAAGGCCTCGATACGGGCGACATGCTCCTGAAGCGCACGCTCCCCATCACCGCCGACGACACGGGCGGCAGCCTGCACGACAAACTGGCCCTCCTAGCCCCGTCCGCCCTCGAAGCCGCCCTCGACCTCATCGCCGCTGGCAACCCGCCGCGTGAAAAGCAGGACGAGTCCAAGGTCACCCACGTCCGCAAACTCACGCGACAGGACGGCAAGCTCGACTGGTCCAAGCCCGCCGCCGAACTCGAACGCCTCGTGCGAGCCTTCACGCCCTGGCCCGGCACGCATTGCCTGCTCC
>JBEIGR010000663.1:0-3096 GCA_040381795.1 Verrucomicrobiaceae bacterium
CCCGGCTTCTCCGCCAGTTCATCGAGAGACAGCTCAAAGCGCCTGCTGCGCCCCCCATCGCGGATGTCAAAGCTCGTGCGACCTTCCAAGCTCGTCGCCTGCTGGCCCATCGCGAAAAGCGGAAAAGAGAGGGCGAGCAAGAGGGGCAGTTTTTTCATAAAGCGGCTGGCTTGAGACATCCGAGGAGGCATTCGGATCATTTTAAAGCGCATTTTGAAGAGCCGGACCAGACAAAACACCGCGAGAGTTTGGAGAACCGCAGAGATGAGCCATCTGAATGGTATTCCCCTGACCAATTACCGGCAATTCGGGGATCTGAGATTGAACCACAGAGGCACGATGGACGCAGAGAAATGACTTTTCTGACCTCTGTGCTCATCGTACCTCTGTGGTTAGAAGTTTCCCTCTTTCTCGCTTCAGCACAATCCAACAATCAATCCGCCTTCTTGAGTGTTCAGATGCTTTGCGTTGTGGCCTTCCGTGACCGGGAGAAACCTCACCAAAAGCCCCACAGGCCCGTTTTCATGACATAAAGGCCGAGGAGCAGGTTTCCGACCGCGTGCATCACGATGCAGGCCCCGAGACTCTTCGTGCGGACGGCCAGGAAATACATCAGCGAGCCCCAAACAAAGGCACCGGGCCAGTCGCTCGTATTGTGGATGAGCATCACCGCCACGGTGACGATCCAAAAGACCCGCCAGCGATGCGTGCCGAAGGGGATCTTCATAAACGGGCGATCCTGATCCACGAGGAAACGCATCAGGAAGCCACGCCAGAACAGCTCCTCCACGAAGGGCACCACCAGCACCATGCGGGCAAAGCGCAGGCCGATGGTGGCATTGAAACCGAGTGCCGAATCCTTCACCAGCATCGGATCAAAGCCTTCGGTGCGGTCCGCCAGTCCCAGCCAGTCCCACCAGTCCTTCGCTTCATGGCCCCGCTCGATCAGCACCCGCCTCAGCATCTCCGGCGCGATCCAGAATCCGATGCCCAGCGCCGCCAGCAGGCTCGCCAGTCCCAACCCGCGCCACGGTGCCAGCGTGTAGTGCTGGCGGAAAAAAAGCAGCAGCGCCGCACAGACGAGCGTTTGCAGCGGATAGACCCACAGCTCCGGCATCTGCACATGCCACGGCAGCTCACTGTTCTCAATTTTGAACCACCCCGGCACCGAAAGCATCCCCGTGAACACCGCCAGCGGCAGCACATGAGCAAGCGTGGGATTGGCGCGGAGGTTTTTGAGCATCAGAGAATGAATGAGAGTCCCGACTGTTTTGGAAGGCAGGAGAGTTCGCAAGACACATCTTCGCCCCAGCACGATCTTTTGGTTCCGCTCCAAGGTTGGCTTGGTGCTCGGAAGATTCACCCATGGTTTTTACCCTCCTAGGCCGTTGCAAAGCCACATTTTTGTTGCCCATCCACGGCATAGGAGGGTAAACCGACCCCCATGAGCATCACGGTCCGTACTTTTCCGACAAAAACCTTAGCGATAAAGCTGCTGACAAACCTCACGATCAGTTAACCATCTTCACTGTTCGGCGTAACCACATGACTCGACCCACACAGACGATCACGCCACTTACGGTTGAAGTTCCATTCGACATTGAGCCCGTCGCGGGGGTTCCCTATCCAGTCCTGTTCCAGACCGAGGATGACACTGTGTTGATCTATCGAGGGCATGGCGTTGTGGTCGCTCACTTTGACGGCTGTCTCATTTCACGATTTGGCTACCCCAACGACGAAGCTCTTGGCGGCCATCCCTTGTATGCCAACGGCTTGCGGCATTACGGGGTGTTTGAGGTGCATGACTCATCGTGGCCCCAGGAGTTGGAGGCGCAGAATCGGCGCGTATTTCCAGACTCGCATTCCTTCGCCTATCGGCACTTCATCTTCACTTTCCACGACAGTACGTTTGAGTGCCTCGCCACCGCCATTCGTTTGGAGTCATTCATTGAGCCTTTGGCCGAGGTGGTTGGTCGCCTTCAACGCGAGATGTGCGCCTGTTTGTAGCCAGCCACCTATGTCTTAACAACCTCACAAACCGCCGAAATAAACGGATGCAGGCAACGACTCGAATGGCATCTGTCGTGTCAGCAACGTCTTGCGCTCGCCGTCGCCTGATCCGGGACGTTAGCCGGGCAGTTTCATCACGAACCGTTCACTCCATCGATCAACGGATGAATTGCATCAATACCGCCGCACCTTGCCGCTCGCCGTCAGCGGCAGTTCGGTGACGAAGGTGAAGAGGAGCGGGACTTTGTAGGCGGAAAGGCGTTGCTGGCAGAGTTTCTTCAATTCGGCAGCGAGGGGGCTTTCGGTGCCGGTTTCGGCGATGACTTCGGCGACGGGGACGAAGCCGAGGGCGGCGTGAGGGCGGGCGAGGACGCGGGCGGCTTTGACGGAAGGATGCGAAGTGAGGATGGCCTCGACCTCTTCGGGGAAGCATTTCATGCCGCCGACATTGATGACGCTGCGCACGCGACCTTTGAGGAAGAGGGAGCCAGTCTCGTCGATCTCGGCGATGTCGCCGGTGGGGAACCAGCCATCGCGTAGGACGGCTTCACGAGGCTGCCAGGGGCTGAGGTAGGCATCGAAGAGGCCGGGGCCGCGCAGGAGGAGCTCGCCGTCGTCGAGTTTGACCTCGAAGGAGGGCGTGGGCTTGCCGACGGAGGTGGGACGGGTGGCGGCGTGCTCCAAATTCAGCAGCGGAAGGCCGGCCTCGATGATGCCCATGCCTTGGGTGAGGTGCAGGCCCGTCTTGGCATGGAACAAATCGGCCACTTCCTGGCTCAACGCGAACGCGGTGCTCACCGCGAGGCGAAGTTGCTGCATCGCGGCGGCATCGGGCTGGCTAGCGAGGAGCGTGTAATGATAGGGCGAGCCATACATGACCGTCGCCGCGTGCTCACGCATGAGGCGAAGCATCACCGCCGGATCGCTGGCGGGGGCGAGGATGGTGGTGGAGCCATGGTAGAGATACAAAATGATCGAAACGGCGAAGTGATGCGCCATCGGCAGCACCCACAGCACACGCTCCGCCGTGCCGATGCGCAGCGCCTCATTCGCCGCCGTGATGCGGGCCAGCAGCGTCTCGTGGGA
>JBEIGR010000664.1:0-3082 GCA_040381795.1 Verrucomicrobiaceae bacterium
ACACCCACCGACTTGATCGTCGCCTCCGTGTTGATGTGTTCCTGCCGGATCGCCTCTTCGCTGGTCGTGGCTTGAAGGACCTGGGATTGAGGTGCGGCGTAGGGATTTTGTTCCATTCGTCGGTTTTGCCGAAAACGCGGCGAAAACGCAATCCCGAACTCACCGCGGCCCAAAAGGAGCGGCACTTGCCAAGTGCCCCCTCTGGCGACATCTCCGAAGTGCCTCCTTGTCACCCAACGTCATGCGCCTTCTCCTTTTTCTCTTTCTCACCACCCTCGCCAGCGCAGCCGACTTCCCCGCGCTCTACAACAGCGAACCGGGCAATCCTTCACCCATGTCACCGCAAGAGGTGCTCAAAGCACTCAAACTGCCCGAAGGCTTCAATGCCACTCTCTTTGCCTCAGAGCCTGACGTGCAAAACCCCATCGGCATGGCTTGGGACACACGCGGACGCATGTGGGTCGCGGAAAACTACACCTACGCCGAGCGTGCGAAGCGCTTTGACCTCTCGCTCAAAGATCGCGTCATCATCCTCGAAGACAAAGACTGGGATGGCATCGCCGAGACACGCAAAGTCTTCACCGAGGACGTGCAGATGCTCACCAGCGTTGAGGTCGGTCGCGGTGGCGTGTGGCTGATGTGTCCGCCGCAGGTGCTTTTCATCCCGGATGCGAATGGCGACGACGTCCCCGATGGCGAGCCGCAAGTCGTCATCGACGGCTTCACGGTGGCGAAGGACAACTACCACAACTTTGCCAACGGTCTGCGCTTTGCGCCTGATGGCTGGCTCTACGGCCGCTGCGGCCACTCCTGCCCCGGCAAGCTCGGCATTCCAGGCACGCCGGACGATCAACGCGTGCCGATGAAAGGTGGCATCTGGCGCTATCATCCCGAAAAGAAAATCGTCGAAGTGCTCACGCACGGCACCACGAACCCCTGGGGACATGATTGGGACCAAAACGGCGAGATGTTCTTCATCAACACCGTCACCGGCCACCTCTGGCATCTCATCCATGGCGCTCATTTGATGGATTCCAGCACGCTGAATCCCTTCGTCTATGAAAAGCTCGATACCATCGCCGACCACTATCACTACGACCGCAGCGGAAGCTGGACCGAAAGCCGCGATGGCAAAGCCAACAGCCTCGGCGGCGGCCACGCCCACATCGGCATGATGATCTACCAAGCCGATCAATGGCCCGAGCCATACCGCAACAAGCTCTTCACGCTCAACATGCACGGCCGCCGCGCCAATGTGGAGCGGCTCGAGCGCCACGGCAGCGGCTACGTCGGCAAACACGAACCAGATGTCTTTCTCACTGATGACCCCTGGTTCCGCGGCATCGAGATCAGCACCGGCCCCGATGGCAGCGGCTTCATCCTCGACTGGAGCGACACTGGCGAATGCCATGACTCCACCGGTGTGCATCGCACCTCTGGCCGCATCTTCCGCATCAGCTATGGCAAGGTGGTACAGCCGTCCCGGCTGCCCTTCTCATGGCGCAAACCTTGGCCCAAACCCGATCTCAACGGCGATGAACATCAACGCGCCCTCGCCATTCGCGAACTCGTGCAGTTCTCACCTCTCGATGCCATCACTGGCCCGCAAGCACACGTCCAATATCCCGAACTCGCTTTCGATCCCGCCAAACTAGCCGCAGGCGAAAAATCTGCCTTCGTGCGCCTTCAGCTCGCCAGCGTGCTTCAACGCCTCCCGCTCGAAAAACGGCCCGCTTTGGCCATCGCACTGCTTTCCCACACCGAAGACGCCAACGACCCGTTTTTGTCCCACTTGGTCTGGTATGGCATTTCGCCACTGAAGGCCGATGCACTGCTTCAAATCGCCAAAACATGCTTCTGGCCGAAAGTGACGCGTTGGATCGCTCGCAAGCTAGCCACGGAGCCGGAGGCGTTGAATGCGCTACTCGCCATCAACAGCTCCGACGACGTGCTTGAAGGCATGGCCGAGGCCTTCAAAGGCATCCGCAAGGCTCCGAAGCCGGCGAACTGGGATCGTATTGTAGTCCCGGCTTTAGCCGGAACAAAACCGGCGAAAGCCGGGACTACAAAACTCATCCGCGATCTCAGCATCCTCTTCGGCGATGGTCGTGCCCTCGATGACGTGAAGAAGATCGCCCTCGACGACAAGGCCGACATCACCGCCCGCGAGTCAGCCCTCAAAACGCTCATTGAAGCCCGACCGGATGACCTGCGGGAGCTTTGCACGAAGCTCCTCGACGTTCGCGGCCTCAACACCACCGCCGCTCGTGGTCTCTCCCAATTTAATGATCCAGAGATCGGCAAACAGCTCGCCAAAAGCTACCGTAAGTTTGGCACCAGCATCATGGACACACTCGTTTCACGTCCGGCCTTTGCGCAGGCCATGCTCACCGAAATGGCCGCCGGGCGAATCCCACGCACGGAGCTGAGCGCCTTCCACGCCCGGCAGATTCGCAGCTTCAAGGACGAAGCGCTTTCAAAACAACTCACCGATGCCTGGGGCGAGCTCCGCGAGTCCGCCGCTGACAAAAAACAGCTCATCGAGAAGCTGAAGGCCGATTTGAAGCCCGAAGTGCTCGCCAAGGCAAATCTGAGCAATGGCCGCCTGCTCTTCACCGCCGTCTGCGGAGCCTGTCACATGATGTACGGCCAGGGCGGCAAGATTGGCCCTGATTTGACCGGAAGCGGTCGAGCAAGCCTCGACTACCTCCTCGAAAACATCGCCGATCCCAGCGGCGTCGTCAGTGCGGACTACCGCATGAGCCTGCTCACCCTCAAAGACGGCCGCCAGCTCAGCGGCGTCATCGCCGGGAAGACGGATCGCACGCTGACCCTGCGCACCTTGACCGAAGCCTTGACTCTCGAAACCTCAGAGATCACGAAAGCGGAATCGTCTCCCCTTTCCATGATGCCCGAAGGCCTTCTGCTAGCCTTCCCACCGGACCAAGTGCGTGATTTGATCGCCTACATCATGCATCCGGTGCAGGTGAAATCGACACGTTCAGGCGTAATGCACCCAATCGCGAGGTGAACGTTACCAAAGTACAATTTGGCATACAGGCCATCGCTTGCTGTAGTTAAG
>JBEIGR010000665.1:0-3079 GCA_040381795.1 Verrucomicrobiaceae bacterium
TGAAGACCGCGTTGCCATCGCCCACCTTCACGAGCACGAAGTTCGCGTAGCTGGGGATGTATTCGAGGCCCATCTCACCAAACTGTCCTTGGAGATAGTCGCGGCCTTCATCGGTGATGCGCTTCGTCTTGGCCTGATGCTCTTCGTCCAGCAGGCCAGCGAGAGCGCCCGCCTGGGCGATGGAGTTGAGGTTGAAGGGCTGCCGCGTGCGCTGGAGCACATCGATGAGTTCTTTGTTGGCGATGCCATAGCCCACGCGGGTGCCAGCGAGACCTTGGATCTTTGAGAAGGTGCGTAGAACGACGACATTGCGGCCTTGGCGGACGAATTTGAGCGTGTCCGGTGGGTTATCGAGGAATTCATAATACGCCTCATCAAACACCACGACGACATGATCGGGCACTTTGGCCATGAAGCGGTCGATCTGCTCCTGCGCGACGAGCGTGCCAGTGGGGTTGTTTGGGTTGGCGATGAAGACTTCCTTCGTCTCTGGCGTGATGGCGGCAGCCATCGCGTCGAGATCATGTACATAGCCGGGGTCTGGCACTTCGATGGTGTCGGCCCCGAAGACCTTCGCCATGAGTTTATAGACGAGGAAGGCGTGCTCGGCAGTGATGATGTTGTCACCCGGTTTCAGGAAGGCATGGCCAATGAATTCGATGACCTCGTTCGAGCCGCATCCCATGATGAAATTGCCCATTTCGAGTTCAAACTTCTCGGCGAGTGCATGACGCAGCTTCCACGATGCGCCGTCCGGGTAGATGTGAACTTCTTCCACCGCCTTTTTCATGGCCTCGACGGCCTTGGGCGAAGGTCCGAGCGGATTTTCGTTGGAGGCCAGTTTGATGATGTCCTCGGGCTTCAGGCCACGCTCGCGGGCGACATCCTCGATGGGCTTTCCGGGTTCGTAGGCGACGAGATCTTTGAGTTGAGTGTTGGCGAAGTTCCAGATGGACATGGCGGGCCGCCTCCTATGGCCGGAATGTGGCCTGTGGCAAGCGTCTCAGCTCCGCTCCTTCGGATTAAATATCGGGGGTCATTCCGCCAGCAGCTGCCGCATCGCGTCCATGAGCACCTTTTCGACCTGTGGGGCGGTGTTGGAGCTGCTGGTTTGCACTTCGTAGCCGCCCTGCGTGTAGGCGATCTCGGTGCCGATGTAACCGGTGGCGTAGTCGCCATAGGCAGCCATGCAGACGGTGGCGTCCGGCTTTATCTGCTGTGCAGCGAGCTGATACTCGACGAAGAGCTCGCCGGGCATGTGGAGCACGTTCACGCTGCCGAGACGCAGGCGCGTGAGTTCAAACTGATGCCCGGCTTCCGTGCGATTGAGCAGTGCGAGCTTCGTGGAGGCATTCAGGCGATCTCGCGCGTCGGCTTTGTCATCGGCGAGCGTCTTTTCGAGTGCTTCGCGGTTCAAATTGGCCGCGAGAGGCAGCTTCACGCGCTCGATGCGCCAGTCGAGATCGCGGGCGGTGATCGACGACTTCTTCGTGGCCTCCCAGGCGCGTTTCATGCCGTCGGCCATGCGTTGCGTGAGTTGCACGCGGGCTTCGGGCGAGCCGTCGTTGTATTTGCCAGCGGCAACGTTGCCGCTGGCGCCGTTGAAGTGAATGTGAGGGATTTTGAGCACGGTTTCACGCTGCGCACGTGCGAGCCCGACAAACTCAGCGGTGACATCGCCCTTGCCGTAGAAGCTTTGCGGATGCGTGGCGTAGTAGGTGAGGCAGGCGAGCGGTGTCTCGCCGTCCCAAAAGCTCACGAGCTTCAGACTCGGGTCGATGGTGCCTTCGTCGGCTTCCTTGGCCTTCGGATCGCGCGAGGCGCTCATGCGTCCAAACAGCACGCGGCCATTCGGACCGAGGATTCGTCGATTGGAGGCCACTTTCTCGACTTTTGCCTCGCCGAGGCCGAGATGCGTTACGGGCTTCGCCTGCTTGATCGCCTCGCGAACGGCCGTCGCGGTGCTGGCGATCACTTTTCGGCAAAACGCCGCGTTCATGCGCGTGCCGCCGAGGCCGTGCTCCGCGAGAAGCTCCTCCGCTGTGAGATCACAACGCACGCCGTCGTGCTGATGCAGCGTGTGCACCGTCACGCGGTCCATCGTGGTCCCCGCTGCCGTCGCCAGCCCACGCCGCCACTCATCATGCCCGCCATTTCCAATGCCAATCCAGTCCACCGCACAAAGCACCACCGGTTTGCCTTCGCCCATCAACACCACCCCCCGCGCACTCAACGGATCGGTGATCGACCGCGCCTTCACATACGCCACCGGCATCCCGATCTGCGGCGTGGCATCTGCGGTGAAGACGGCGATCCGGAGAGGCTCACTGGCGTGAATTCGCATCGCCACCAAGAAGAGAATGGCGATGATGAAGCGTGTCCGGTGCATGATGCGCATGGCTGTTAGGCGATGATGTCATGGACGACGTCGCCATACACATCCGTGAGCCGGAAATCCCGGCCGGCATAGCGGTAGGTGAGCTGCTCGTGATCGAGGCCGAGCTGATGAAGGATGGTGGCGTGCAGGTCGTGGACGTGGACTTTGTTTTCCTCGGCGTTCATGCCGAGTTCGTCGGAGGTGCCGTAAGCGAGGCCGCCCTTGATGCCACCACCGGCCAGCAGCGTGCTGAAAGCGGTGTGATGATGATCACGACCGCGCTTCATCGGATCGGTCTTCTTGTTTTTGTCCTGGTTTTCCTGCGCGTAAGGCGTGCGGCCAAACTCGCCGGTCCAGACGACTAGTGTGTCATCCAGCAAGCCGCGCTGCTTGAGATCGCTGATGAGCGCGGCGGAGGCGCGGTCGCTGTCGGCGCAGAGTTCGGGGTGGCGCTTGTAATGGTCGCTGTGCGTGTCCCAGGGCTGGTTGTTGCTGCTGGTGTAATAGACGCTGATGAAGCGCACGCCGGACTCGGCAAGGCGGCGTGCGAGCAGGCATGAGCGGCCAAACGGCGTATCGCCATACAGCTCGCGCATTTTCGGAGATTCGCGATTGATGTCGAAGGCATCCGTGGCGGCGCTCTGCATGCGATAGGCGGTCTCCATGGCCTTGATCTGACCTTCCAGCGCGTGGTCGTTCTCA
>JBEIGR010000666.1:0-3072 GCA_040381795.1 Verrucomicrobiaceae bacterium
CAAGCTCGACGCCGTCCAGGAAGGCCCGCGCACCTTGCTCGATAACACGATGCTCATGCACTGCTCCAGCATGATGGCCGGAGCCAAGCACGACAACGATCAGCTCCCCATCATTGTCCTCGGCGGCGCAGGCGGACGGCTCAAAGGCGGACGTGCGCTCGACTACAAAGACAAGCCCGACCGCCAACTCTGCCGCCTCTTCATGTCGATGATGGACAAGATGGAAGTGCGCCCGAAGACCTTTGGCGATGCGAAACTCATGCTTGAGGAAGTGTGATGATTCGGACTCAAACGACAAAAAGATGGGAGCCAAAAAGATGAAGAGCAGAATCCCATTTTTCTGTCTCCAATCTTTTTGTCGTTCCGTTTTCATGGCGCTGCTGCTTGCTCCGCTCGCCGCACTGCCTGCTGCTGCTTCATCGAAGAAGCCCAACGTTCTCTTTGTCGTCTTCGACGACTTGAACAACCGCCTTGGCTGTTACGGCGATCCGGTGGCGAAGTCGCCGAACCTTGATCGGCTTGCGGCTCGCGGCACGGTGTTCACGCGGAACTTCTGCCAGCAGCCGATTTGCGGTCCCTCGCGCGCTTCGTTTATGAGCGGGCGCAGGCCGGACTCGCTCGGCATCTGGAGCATGACGAAGTATCTCTACGACCTGCATCCGGATGCGGTGACGATTCCCCAGTGGTTCATGCAACACGGCTATACGGCCATGAGCATCGGCAAGGTGCTTGGCGGCTATGGCAAGGAGGCGGACTTCAAGACGCTGAGCGTGCCGGATCGTCGCACGGGCGGCAAAACGAAGGATGAGTTTGCATTGCCAAATGGGGCTTCTTTGCCGCCGAACCTCGCAAAGGACCGCCTCTGTGAGAATCGCGATGTGCCGGACGAAGCGTGCTTTGACAACGTGTCGGCCAGTCTCGCGATTACCGAGTTGCGGGCGCTTGCGAAGAAGCCAGAGCCGTTCTTTCTCGCGCTGGGCATCTTCAAGCCACACACGCCTTACAAGGTGCCGAAGCGCTACTGGGACATGTATCGCCGCGAGGATATCCCGGCCATCGAGACGCCCGCACGGCCTCGCAACGCGCCCGAGATCGCCTTTCATGCGAACCACGAAATCCTCGGTGAGCCGACTGCCCGCCGCACGCTCGACGAGGAAGCGAAGCGCGAAATCCGCCACGGCTACTATGCGGCGATGAGCTTCGCCGATGCGCAGTTTGGCCGCGTGCTGGATGCTCTCGATGAACTCAAGATCCGGGACAACACCATCGTCGTCATCATCGGCGACAACGGGTTTGAACTCGGCGAGCACGACTGCTGGGGAAAGATGACCTTGTTCGGTTGGGACGCGCGAGTGCCGCTCATCATCGGCGCTCCCGGCATCGGAAAGGGCGGCGCGAAGACGAGCGCCATCAGCGAGTTGATCGACATCTTTCCCACGCTCACGGACCTCAGTGGTCTCCCCTCGCCTCCCCAACTCGACGGCACCAGCCTCGTGCCCACGCTCAAAGACGCCAAAGCCACGGTGAAGACCGCTGCGCTCACGCAGCATCCGCGTCCGGCACTGTATTGGGGCGGCGGGCCACAGGCCTTGCCGCAGGTGATGGGCTACGGGCTGACCACCGACCGCTGGAGCTACCATGAGTGGCGCGACTTCAAAACCGGCAACGTCGTCGGCCAGGAACTTTACGACGAACAGGCGGACCCTCACGAAACGGTGAACCTCGCCGGGACCGTTGAAGCCGCGGCACAGATTCCAGCGCTCGCTGAACAACTCAATGCGATGACAAAGGGAAGGCAACCATGAAACAGACACTCTCGCTCATCACCGCCCTCTTGCTGACGCCGCTCGCCGCGCTTCGCGCCGTTGAGGCCCTTGGCCCCGCCCTCGAGGTCTTCCACCGCGACACCGACACCTGCGAAACCGCCACCTTCGAGCGCGGCGCCCGCCTCTTCACTGACCGCCCCTACACGCTGTCAGAACCTCCGGCCGCGCTCAAGGGCCAGTCCTTTCTCCGGACCAGCATCGACGGCGTGCGCGTGCGCTGCACCGAGGCCGGCACGATCACGGCCCTGACACCGCCTTCCCTTCCCCTTGAGCCATACGGCTTCGAACGGATTTCCCAGCCCGCCTCGTTCCAGCTCTTCGCCGCCAACGCCCATGAACGCGTCCAGCTCTACCGCAAAACCCTCGCGGCAGGCGAGACCCTCAAGCTGGGCAAGTGGTGCATTTTGCTTGGTTTCGAAAGAGTCACCGCAAAGGCTATCGCGAAAACCCCCTGGGCGCAGAATGCCGGCGAAAGGCTCTACAACGGCATTCAGCTTCCCGAAGAGTGGCCGCCCCAGGACATCGACACCCAGTCGGAGGAACCCATGCCTGTCCCCTACCTCGAGCATCCGCCGAAGGTCATCGATATCGACATCGGCCGTCAGCTCTTCGTGGACGACTTTCTGATCGAGAAAACCGACCTGCTCCAGATGTATCACTTGCCCGAGAAATACGAGGGCAATCCGATCCTGAAAGCCGAAACCGCCCTCGAGCGCCAGACCGGCATCATCGGCGGCACCGGCCGGCCGTGCATCTGGTGGAACCCCGAGAAGCAGCTGTTCTACATGTGGTATCAGGCGGGCACCTATTTCCGCGGCACCATCGCCCTCGCCACCAGCAAAGACGGCCTCACCTGGACACGCCCGGCCTTCGACATCAGCCCAGGCTCGAACCAGGCGCTGCCAGCCGGCTTCCAGCCGGACTCCTATGGCATCGTCCCGGACTGGGAGGCTGCCGATCCGCAGCAGCGCTTCAAGCTGTTCACGACCAACCCCCGCAACGATGCGCCCGCACACTGCTTCTCCTCGCCCGACGGCGTTCATTGGACCAACCATGTCGTCACCGGACTGACCGGCGACCGCAGCTCCATTTTCTACAACCCCTTCCGCAAAAAATGGGTCTACAGCCTCCGCTCCTACTTCCGTGGCCGCTCGCGCGATTATTGGGAGTGCGACAACTTCCTGTCCGGAGCCGGATGGCCGCGTGGTGGCCCCGTGCCGTGGACCGCCGCTGACCGCCTGGATGC
>JBEIGR010000667.1:0-3071 GCA_040381795.1 Verrucomicrobiaceae bacterium
ACGCGTGTGGCGGCCTTTCGACGCGAGTTCGCGGCCTGTTTCGCGATTTGCGCGGAATACGGCCTGCGGGTGTTTATCACGATGGATGTGATGAGTTTGACGCCTGCGCTGAAAACACGACTGGAGGCGGAGAAGGCCGATAAGGTGGTGTTTCTCGCGGAACTGCTCGATTCCTTCCTCGCGGGCTTTCCACAGGTCGCGGGCGTGATCGCGAGAATCGGCGAGGCGGATGGCAAAGGCGTTCACGATGAGTTTCGCAGCGAATTGACGGTCAAAACGCCGTCACAGGCCCGCGAGTTGATCCAAACGCTGCTGCCGGTTTTTGAGAAGCATCAGCGCACGCTGGTGTTTCGCACTTGGACGGTCGGCGCGTATCCCATCGGCGATTTGATGTGGCATCGCGGCACCTTTGAGCGCGTGTTTGGTGGATTGGAGAGCGAATCGCTCGTCGTTTCGATGAAATACGGCGAGAGCGATTTCTTCCGCTACCTGCCGCTGAACAAGAATTTCTTCCGCACGAAGGTGAAGAAGATCGTGGAGCTACAAACCCGTCGCGAATACGAGGGCTGCGGCGAATACCCGAGCTTCGTTGGCTGGGAGTATGAGCGGTATGTGCGTGAGCTACGGCAGTCGCCCGAGGTGGTCGGCTGCATGGTGTGGTGCCAAACGGGCGGCTGGGTGCCGTTTCGCCGACTGGCGTTTCTCGATGCGGAGGCGCTGTGGATCGACTTGAATACCTTTGTGACGATCCAAGTGATGAAAGGCGGCCTCGTCGAAAGCGCGGTGCGAGCCTTTGCCCTCGAACGCGGCCTGCCGGATGCCGGTGCGCTGCTGGAGCTGCTGCGCCTGAGCGATGAGGTCGTGCGCGAGCTGCTCTACACGGAGGAGTTTGCGCGGCAGAAGCTCTTCTTCCGCCGCGTGCGCATCCCGCCGCAGCTCCAGGTGTATTGGGGAAACATTTTCATCAATCACAGCATCAAGAAGCTGCTTACCCACTTCGTGAAGGAGCCTGAAGGTGCTTTGCGAGCCGCTGCGCGTTGCCTGGATCGTCTCGATCAAATGCTCGTGCTCGCTCCGCAGGCCGGTGTGCCGGTGGCGGACATTCAATTCATGCGGGACACCTTTCGGCTGCTGGCGCTAGCCCGTGAATACTACTTCACCGATTTCACGCCGGAGCTAGAGGCCCGCCTACGCGAAGCCAAACTCGACTACAAAGCCAAGTGGCCGAAACGTGGCCTGCATGCCCGCTACCGCGTGAAGCTGGACTTCAAACCCTTCTGGCTGAAGCGTCGCTACCTGAGCTGGGCGCTGGAGCTAGCCCTACGCCGCCGCCGTGGCTACCGCATCATCGACCGGCTCATCACCCTGAATCTGCTCTCGATGATCTATCGCCTCATTGCCTGGAAACGCCCGCACTGGATTCCCGGCTTCGCTAAGGAGAGCGCGATGGGCGTGGATGTGGTGTTCCGGTGACTCTTTACGCGTAAGGCGCTTTACCCATCCAACGAGCGAGCATGTTTGGCAGTGCGTTGGGCCGCGTTTTTGCCACATAGATGCCGGCGATGGTGGCGCAGCCGGAGCAGAACCAGAAGACTTGGCCGGGTGACCAGCCGAGGCGCATGTTGAGTTCTTTTTGCACGAGGGCGGCACCGGCGATGCCGACCCAGGAAAGCCATGAGGCGGCTCCCTGCACGCTGCCTTTGCGATCCGCAGGCGGGCGATGTTGGAGCACGGCGGCGATGGGCACGATGAAAAGACCACCACCGATGCCGAGAAGTGCGAGAGCCATGGTGAACCAGGCCCGTTCAATGCCTGGGATGCCAAGAATGAAGCCCATCGAGGCCATGCCGATGGCTCCGAGCGGTATGAGGCCATACTCGACGTGGTCGCCGCTGAGTTTGCCTGCCAGAATGCTGCCCACCGCCATGCCGATGGCGAGTGCGACCTGAAGGGCGCTGTTTTCCGTCTCACCGAGGTGAAAGACCTGCTCGGCAAACAGCACGATGTTCATCTGGAGTAGGGCGGCGATGAAGAAGAAACCGGTGTTACCAAGGTTGGCCCGCCAGAGATCGCGGTCCTGCTTCATCCATCGGAATTCACGCCATAGCTCGCCGATGAAATTAAGGTTGAGGGGCTTGGTGGGATTCGCCGCAGGCACGCGGGTGATGCCGAGGCTGAGCATCCAGCCGAGAATGGCCAGACCGAGCAAGATAAAGCCGCCGATGGAGGGCTGATGCGCAAAGGTCCGCGCCATCCAGGCGGCGGCCAGCGTGCCAAAGATCGTGGCGAGGAAAGTGAGCATCTCGATGATACCATTGGCCCACGAAAGCCTGGTCGTTGGAACCACCTCCGGCAGCGAGCCATACTTTGACGCGGCGAAAAAGGCGCTGTGAACGCCCATGAGGCAAATCGCGGCGAGTTGCAGCGGTGTTTTGCCGGAGCCGAGGGCAAAGGCGGCGAAGACCATGATGCCCACCTCCATCATCTTCACGCCGATCATGACACGGCGCTTGCTGAAGCGGTCCGCCATCCAGCCGCCGAGCATGGAGAGGAGGAGGAATGGGATGGCGAAATACATGCCCGAATCAGAGACCAGCGTATCGAGCTCCTCCTTCGGCAGTTTTTTGGCGATGACGAGGTAGATGACCAGCCAGCGCAGCACGCTATCGGAGAAGGCTCCCTGGAATTGGGTGCCCATCAGGCACCAAAAGCCGCGCTGCCAGTTGGCGGGAGCTTGGGAATCGTTTGAGGTCATCGGGGATTAGCGTTGGATTTCGTGTGGGGCGGGGCAGAGGCGGCGGAGCATGGCATGCGTCGGCAGATAAACCAGCGCGATCAAACCGCCAACCCAGGTGATGAGATAGGCCTCCGGGCTCATCCATCGCTGCGGCTCTGTCTCACTCATGCCGAAGACGTAGTTCACGTTGTAAGGCAGCTTCGGATCGGAGAGCAGCTCGGCGGAGCCGGGGGCAGGGAGGAAGAGAAACGAGACCATGCAGAGCAGTGTGGCCGTGGCTGACCAGCCTTTCAAAGCCCGGTGATCGTAACCCAGACGCGTGACGAGCCAGAAC
>JBEIGR010000668.1:0-3069 GCA_040381795.1 Verrucomicrobiaceae bacterium
CTGCACCTGAACGCGGTGCTTTCTGGCCTGGGTGGGAAAGAAAGTCCTGCCGTCATCCAGGCTCTGGGACTGGATAGCGTGACCACTTACACCTGGATTCATCACTACCCGCTGCCGGGCTTTCCCAAGACAGATTACGCCACCGCCGAGAAGGGCTATTTCCGTGCGGTGACTACGGGCGGTGGCTGGAATGGCTTGGAGAATCCAGCCACCGCCCTCCCGGTGCCCTATCATTTGAATGTCTCCATGGGCTGGGACAGTTCTCCGCGTTGCCCGGCGGATGCGGATTGGATGAACACCAGGCGCGGCTACCCCTTCGGGCCGGTCATCGTCAACAACACACCGGATCGGTTCCGCAGCGCCCTGCAGCGCGCGAAAGAACTCACCCTCAAGAACCCACCCGGCGCCCGCATCATCACCCTCAATTCCTGGAACGAATGGGGAGAGGGCAGCTACCTGGAGCCGGACACCGTCCACGGCATGAAGTATCTTGAAGCGCTGCGCGAAGTTTTCGGCAGTTGTGTATCAACGCATGAATCTAAACCGACGCCATGAACCAGAACCTAGCCCTCATCACTACGCTGCTGCTGTTGCCGCAGACCTGCCTGCAAGCTGCAGATCCATTGCACATAGGGTCGCGCCGCGAGTTGTTTGTGGATCGGTTGCTCGTCGGTGAATTGAAAAACACGGCGCTAAAACTACACGAGCCGCAACTCGCCGCGCCCGTTTCGCCGCCGCGCCCGAATGGTCATTACGCGACCATGCTGAAAGCGGGCGAGAAGTTTCAGTTTTACTACCGCGGCGACAAGGATCCGAAGGTCACGTGGAAGACTCACGGCATCGAGGCGTATCACGCCGGCGAGGTGACACTCTACGCGGAGAGCAAGGACGCGATTCACTGGACGCTGCCGAAGCTAGGACTGTTCGCGCACCCGTCGTTTCCCGAGGGCAACATCGTGCTCATGGACGAGTTCCTCGTGAACCACAACTTCACGCCGTTTATTGACACGAAGCCCGGCGTCCCCGCTTCGGAGAAATACAAGGCGCTCGGCGGGGTCGCATTTCAGCCGCACCAGAGCGCCGTGCGCGACAAGCGCGGGGCCGGCGGGCTGAAGGCGTTCGTCTCGCACGACGGCGTGCATTGGAAAAGGCTGCGCGACGAGCCCGTCGTGCCCGAGGAGTGGGGCAAGTATTTCGATTCGCAGAACTACGCGTTCTGGAGCGAGAGCGAGCAGCGTTACGTGTGCTATTTCCGTCGCTTCATCAAAGGCTATCGCGGCATCGCGCGCACAACGTCGGAGGATTTCATTCACTGGACGCCTTTCGTCGAGATGCAGTCGAATCTCCCCGGTGAGCATCTCTACACGAGTTGCACGCAGCCGTATTTCCGTGCGCCACACCTCTACATGGCGCTGCCCACGCGCTTTATGGACAAGCGCGGCGCGGCGACGGACATCCTGCTCATGACCACGCGCGGCGGCGATCGCTACGACCGCGAGTTCACGCAGAGCTTCATCCGCCCCGGCATCGGCGCGGACGGTTGGGCGAACCGCGCGAACTATGCCGCCATCGGCATCCACCAGACGGGCGCTTCGGAAATGTCGATGTTCCTCACCGGCGGCCGCCGCTACACGCTGCGGCTTGACGGCTTCGCCTCCGTGAACGCGCCACTCGCTGGCGGTGAGTTCATCACGAAGCCTTTCATTTTCTCCGGCAGCCAGCTTGAACTGAACTACTCCACGAGCGCTGCCGGCCAGATGAGGGCCGAACTTCAGAATGCCGAAGGAAAACCGCTGCCCGGCTTCATGTTGGACGACTGCGAGCCCATCTATGGCGACCACATCACGCGCCGCGTGAAGTGGAAAAACACGCCAGACCTCGCTGCCCACGCCGGCAAGTCCGTGCGGCTGCGCTTTGAAATGAGCGACGCCGATTTGTTCTCGATGCGATTCACAGATTCCCCATGAAGCCGATCCCACCGAGCACACCAACCTCGCTGCCGATCCAAAACACGCCGCTATCCTCGCCGAACTGCGTCAAAAGACCGCCGCGCAATCCATCGCCATCAACCAGCGCCGCGAGCTCTTCATGAAAGCAAATCCTGTGCAGCCGCGCACTTTCGGAGCGAATAAGAAAGCCATGAAATAGCCACGCCGACCGGACCTATATGAAACACGCTTTCTCACTCCTCGTCACCCTGCTGGTCACACCGCTCGGCTTGTTGCTCGCGGCGGACGCGCCGAATCCGTCGCAGGCGGAAACCTTCGTCACCCCGAAGCGGGACCGCGCCGGCATGACCAGCGACGTCCCGATGGAAGAAGTGTTGCTGGAGGGCAACGAACCCGATCTCCCGAACCTTCTCGTGCTCGGCGACTCCATCGTCGGGCAATACAGCACCTTCCTACGCAGTGCCATGCTTCACAAAGCCAACGTCCGCACAGGGGCCACCGCCTTCGATCATCAGCCCGACTGGGCGGAGATTGTGAGCCTCCAGGTGACGGAACCGGAGCAGGAACTGGGGCGACCCTTCGACCTCATCCAGTTCAACTGGGGCCAGCACGCACTGAAATGGATGCAGGGGAAAGAATACTCGAGGGAGCCCAAGGAAGGCTACACCCGTTGCATCCCGCTGGAGCGCTACGGCGCGGAACTGGAGAAGCTCGTCATGGAACTGAAAAAGACAGGACGGCCCCTAGTGTGGGCCACCACCACCCCTGCGAACAATGAGAGCAAGCCTGACGACGCGGAGGCCTACAACGCCGTCGCACTGCAAGTCATGCACAAACACCAGATCCCGGTGAACGACCTCTATCGTTTCGTGAGACAAAGCCAGTTGCCCATGCAAGGATGCCATTTTCCCCGTGAGGCCTCCGAGCGACTCGGCAACCAAGTCGCCGGGCAGCTACTTGATGCCGTTTCCAGAAATTGACTTCATTCCTCTGGCAGTCCTCACCACCCTAGACTTGCGCCAACAATGGCCCTCCCGTCCATCCGCACCATCATGAAACACCTCCTCATCAGCACACTCCTCCTCAGTAGCCATCTCCTCGCCGCCGAACCACAGCGATA
>JBEIGR010000669.1:0-3065 GCA_040381795.1 Verrucomicrobiaceae bacterium
CATCTTCCCGGCTCATCAGGTATGTGTTTGACACTTTTCCAGCCCCCGCTGGAATGCAGCACTCCCCACCATGAAAAAATACAACGTCGGCATCATCGGATACGGCTGGGCGGCCACCGCCCACATCGAAGCGATCAATAAAACCACCCAGGGCCAGGTCACGGCCATCTACTCCTCCCGCAAGCTCGACGATGCCGAGCTCAGCGCCAAGCACGGCGGCAAGATCAAGAGCTACCAGAGCCTCGACGCCATGCTCGATGATCCGTCCATCCACGTCGTGGACATCACCAGCTACCCCAGCCAGCACCGCGATCAGGCCATCGCCGCTGCGAACGCCAAAAAGCACATCATCCTCGAAAAGCCCATGGCCAACTCCCTTCAGGAGGTGCGTGAAATCACCGCCGCCGCGAAATCCAACGGCGTGCAGGGCTGCGTCTGCTTCGAGTGCCGCTTCTCGAACCAGTTCCAGGTCACCAAGGCCCTCATCGATGAAGGCCTGCTCGGCAGCCTGCACTACGGGGAAGTCGATTATTACCACGGCATTGGCCCCTGGTATGGCCAGTTCCGCTGGAACACCGGCAAGAAAGACGGCGGCAGCGCCCTCCTCACCGCTGGCTGCCATGCCCTCGATGCCCTCCTCATGATGATGGGCAGCGAAGTGGAAAGCGTCTCCTCCTTCTCCACCCGCAGCAGCAGCGAGATCTTCAAGCCCTACGAATACGACACCAGCAGCACCACCATCATCCGCTTCAAAAACGGTGCCGTCGGCAAATCCGCCGCCATCGTGGACTGTTTGCAGCCCTACTACTTCCACACCCACCTCTGCGGCAGCCAGGGCAGCCTCCTCGACGACAAATTCCACTCGATGAAGCTCCACACCGACAAGCACGCCTGGAGCAAGCTCTCCATGAAGATGCTCGACTCCGGCGATGTGAGCGATCACCCCTACCAAAGCCAGTTCCAAGCCTTCTTCGACGCCCTCGATGCCGGCAAGCCCATGCCGCTCACCAGCTTCGAGGAATCCCAAAAGTCCTTCGAAGTCATCTTCGCCGCCGACAAGAGCGCTGAGCAAGGCGGTCGGCCCGTCAAAATCAGCGAACTCGCCTGATCGAGGCGTCCCAAGTCCTCACCCCACACCGCCAGCCGTGCCACACGCGGCTGGCGGTTTGTTTTTCCCTCCTGAAAACCCCGTTGACGAACCGCCTCCCGCCCCGACTATCCGCACGTCACGACAGGGGCGTCCCACCGCAGGGACTGAGACGGATTTTGCGATCCGAACCCTCCGAACCTGATGCGGGTCATGCCGCCGAAGGGAGTTCGCTCGGAGGTCATCTCAGTTCACGGCCACAGGCCGCCCCCAACCAAGAACGAAGAACCACGAACCAAGAACTTTCCCCGACATGATCGCCGACCCCAAAACCTCCTTTGAGCCCCATTCCTCCGAGCAACTCCCCGCCTCTAGCCGCGTCTGGGTCGAAGGCCAGATCCACCAGGACGTCCGCGTCCCCATGCGTGAGATCACGCTCAGCCCCACGAAAGCCTTCAACGGTCGCATTGAGGCCAATGAACCCGTCCGCGTCTATGACTGCTCCGGTCCTTGGGGCGATCCCGCTTACACCGGCACCGTCGAGACCGGCCTGCCCGCCCTCCGCAAAGCCTGGATCGAAGCCCGCAACGACACCGAGTCCTACGAAGGCCGCGCCATCGAGCCTCGCGACAACGGCTACCTCACCGCCAATCACGCCGAATACGCCGCCGCGAAGCGCGAAGGCCTCCTCAGCCCCCTGAAGGCCCCCATCAATGCCCAGCGCCAGCCCTTGAAGGCGAAGCCCGGCAAAGTCGTCACCCAGCTCGCCTACGCCAAAGCCGGCATCATCACCCCCGAGATGGAGTTCATCGCCATCCGCGAAAACATGAAGCGTGCGCAAATCGCCGACTTCACCCACGACATCGTCCGCAACGACCTCGACAAGCAGCACGTCGGCTCCTCCCAAGTCCAGACCGACTACACCCCCGGCATCTTCAAGCGCTTCCCCCAGCGCATCCCGAACGAAATCACCCCCGAGTTCGTCCGCAGCGAAGTCGCCGCAGGCCGCGCCATCATCCCCGCCAACATCAATCACCCCGAACTCGAGCCGATGATCATCGGCCGGAACTTCCTCGTCAAAATCAACGCCAACATCGGCAACAGCGCCGTCGCCTCCAGCATCGAGGAAGAGGTCGAAAAAATGCGCTGGGCCACCAAATGGGGCGCGGACACCGTCATGGACCTCTCCACCGGCAAGAACATCCACGCCACCCGTGAATGGATCCTGCGCAATTCGCCCGTGCCCATCGGCACCGTGCCCATTTATCAGGCGCTCGAAAAAGTGAACGGCAAAGCCGAGGATCTCACCTGGGAACTCTTCCGCGACACCCTCATCGAGCAGGCCGAGCAGGGCGTCGATTACTTCACCATCCACGCCGGCGTCCTCCTCCGCTTCGTCCCCATGACCGCCTCCCGCATGACCGGCATCGTCAGCCGCGGCGGCAGCATCATGGCCAAGTGGTGCCTCGCCCATCACAAGGAAAACTTCCTCTACACCCACTGGGACGACATCTGCGACATCATGGCCGCCTACGACGTCTCCTTCTCCATCGGCGACGGCCTGCGCCCCGGCTCCATCGCCGACGCCAATGACAAGGCCCAGTTCGGCGAACTCGAAGTCCAGGGCGAGCTCACCAAACGCGCCTGGGCCAAAGGCGTCCAGGTCATGAACGAAGGCCCCGGCCACGTCCCCATGCACATGATCGAGGAAAACATGGCTAAGCAGCTCGAATGGTGCCACGAGGCCCCCTTCTACACCCTTGGGCCGCTCACCACCGACATCGCCCCCGGCTACGACCACATCACCAGCGGCATCGGCGCCGCCATGATCGGCTGGTATGGCTGCGCCATGCTCTGCTACGTCACGCCCAAGGAACACCTCGGCCTCCCGAACAAAGAAGACGTCAAAGCCGGCGTCATCACCTACAAACTCGCCGCCCACGCCGCCGACCTCGCCAAAGGCCACCCCGGTGCCCAA